>CAIVNT010000116.1 GCA_903907305.1 uncultured Ignavibacteriota bacterium | reverse complement strand
CTAGATGAAGATCTAGTTTTTTACGTTTGTGCGAATGGTCAATATCCGTTTATAGAGATATCTGTACACTGACCAGAAATCATGGGACAACAACAATTACTGTTGATCATTCTCGGTGTCTTGATCGTCGGACTCGCCGTTTCCGTCGCCATCATTATGTATAACGATTATCTCATCACCGAGAACCGGGACGACGTGCAGCGGGATCTAGTCATGATCACGACCAAGGCGCAGCATTATTATTACACTCCGCTTTCCATGGCGGGCGGGGGGAATTCCTTCGTCGGATTGACCGCCGATGCTTCCGGAATCGGGAAGCTCATCAGCACGGAATTTTCGGATAACGAGAACGGCACCTACACTATCCAAACCGCTGGAGTACAGGACATCGTTATCGTCCAGGGAAAAGGAAAAGTAATGCTTCCCGATGGGACATTTCCGCTCTATTACTGCCGTGTCCGTGCAAGAAAATACCTGATGCAGCAGATCAATTGATCATCCTCCGTTAGAACTTCGGAAAGATCAACTGTTCGAAGTTCATACATTTCCCGGTTTCCACTTCTACTTCGGCGATCACGCCGCAAAGACGTGCATCATTCGAAGCAGTCTCATACTTATGCGGAGTTTGTGTAAGGAATCGTTTGATCGCAAGATCTTTTTTCATTCCGAGCACTGAATCATACGGCCCGGTCATGCCGACATCGGTGATGAATCCTGTTGCACGCGGCAGAATGCGTGCGTCTGCGGTGGGTGTATGTGTGTGTGTTCCGACCACGACACTTGCGCGCCCGTCCAGATACCAGCCCATCGCCATCTTCTCTGCTGTTGCTTCGGCGTGAAAGTCGATGAACGCGATCTTCGTCTGTTCGTTGATCTTGGTCAGCGCCCAATCCACCGTTCTGAACGGATCTTCGATCGGCTGCATATATGTGCGTCCCTGCAGATTGATCACGCCGATCTTCACTCCGTTCTTCATCTCGTAGATCGTATAACCGATGCCGGCCGTACCGTGTGGAAAGTTCAATGGACGAAGAAGGTGTTTGAATGACGTATAGACCTTCCTCATATCCCACCGATCGAACGTATGATTGCCGCCGGTGATCACATGCACTCCAAGATCGAATAAATGCTTCACCTGTGATTCTTCGATCCCTTTTCCGTCCGCCGCATTCTCGCCGTTCGCGATCACAAAATCGATCTTGTGTTTTTCAACGAGACCTTTAAACAGATTTGTGACAAGATCCATTCCCGGCACGCCGATGATATCTCCGATGAACAGTATGTTGATAGTTGATGCCATGATATTCTTTCCGATAGATTCAGTTGTGAGGTTGCTCCCCACACAATTGCAGATTTATTTCTTTACACGATATAAGACAGACGGAGGATTGACCGTATAGGTAATCGGCTCAAGCCATGTCGGTGCATTGCGCGGATCGAGCAGCTGCTGGAATTCGGGACGCATATTTGCTTCGAAGATACCATAAAAGAAATAAGTCGCATTCAGTTTCTTCACTTCCTGCTCCAGCGCTTCAAACGAAGTTACATACGGGAAATACTTCATCGTTTTATTGGTGTAGAATGCGATATGCGGTTTCCGGCAGACGATGATCTTCGTTTCATCCTGGTCATTCACATTGGCATTGAACCAGTCCGCGATCACTTTGATCTCTTTGGGACCGGAGTCGATATTTTCTTTGTTGAAATTATACGACGTCGTCAACGTCCATACGATGAGAACAGCTGCGATCATGAATCCATTATAGAACGGAACTGATCTCCAACGGTCCCACATCAGCACAGCCATCGCAAATGATCCATAAACAGGGATCAGGAACATGGAAAATCGCTCGCCATAGAATACCAGGAGCAGAACCGAGAACATGAGTGCACCGAAGGCAAAATATGCCGCCTGCCGGCGGTTCGGCCGGTTTTTCCAAAGACCGATCGCTCCGACGACAATGAAGACTCCCGTCTCCCATCCCATCAGTTTCAATAGGTCGTTTTTCAAATGCTCGAACAGATTCCCGATAATTGTGGAGACGAACAGGGCGGGGTCAGCAAAAATGACTTGACCGAGGGAATGATATTTCGTCGACTCAACATTCCAATATTGATCCCAGCCAACCTTTCCTTTAGCGAACATTTCATACGCAATATTGAGATAGTTCTTATTATAGAAGAAACTTCCCTTCTCATTCAGACAATACACTCCCCAGGGTGATATGAAGAGAAAGAAACCGATCAGAAAAAGTCCGGACATGAACATCCGTCTCTTCATCGGCAGATCATAGATGTTGAATCCGATGATCACCACTGGAACTGCAACGAGAACGAAAATGCCGTTGTACCGAGTAAGATATGCCAGTGCCGATGCCAGTGCGGCAATGATCAGGTTCACAATCGACACCCGCTCGCTCTTCATTAAGAAATAGACCGCGGCGGCAGTAAAGCAATTGAATGTCATATCCGTTCCGGCGGTATATGCATATTGAACAAACGTCAGGTTGAAACCTGTCAACAGAACAACGATGAATGCCAGATCGACACGGAATAATTTTTTAAGGACTTCAAAGGTGAAGAATAGGGTAAGAGATGCGGTCACAGCCGAGACAACGATTCCCGCAGTAAAAAAGTTGCCGATGAATTTTCCGAAGAGAGCCAGGATCATTGGATATCCGGGGCCCCGGAATTCTTCGATCGTCCAAATACCGCGAAGAATATCTTTCCCCATCGGAACATACGACTGAAAGAAATCCGTCTCGACATTATAATCGCCGACAACATGATACGTCAATCCGACATACAGGATACCGATCAAATACGTCACCGCAATCACTGCACCGGCAAACGGATGCTGCAGTTGTGGCGAAAAGAATGGGAACAGGGAAATATCGTTTGAGGATTTTGATTCTGCGACGGTTCGGGCGGTCTGTTTTTTAGCCATTGATCTGCACGGTCTCTTTCTATCTTACTGACATGTGCTGACAAAATACTAAAAACTGGTTGGGGGTGCAAGAAATGTTCAGCGGAATTCGAGGTGATATTCAAAAAACCGCATCCCGACAGCACCTGTAATCGCTTTTCGTGCAGCTATCGCTTGTTCGAAATGCGGAAGTACCGTTTGCCGATTACTTCATCAACAGCAGCGAACAAAAAGAATACACCCAATGCTATCAGCATCAATTTACCGGAGAATGTTTCAGTCATTCTCTGTACCGGTCCGGCATATTGCGTGGTCCAATTATTGATACCATCAATCGCCGATGAGATCACGGATGAATATGAATCCATCGTTTTGGAGATGATACTTTTTTCGGTGTGCGCCGCGCCTGGAACA
Source organism: uncultured Ignavibacteriota bacterium (assembly GCA_903907305.1). GTDB lineage: Bacteria > Bacteroidota > Ignavibacteria > UBA10030 > UBA8401 > UBA8401. The sequence continues at coordinate 3,658 of CAIVNT010000116.1, read as the reverse complement.
GAGAGGATCACCATCCCTATCAGTGAAAGAACGATCACCATTGCAAAGATATTCGACGAATTATCTGCCATACGGTACCAGAACGATGTTGTGCTCTGAGGATCGACTTCGGCGAGAACATTGTCGGTGAAATTCCTGTGTGGCGAGATGATAGTGCGTGCAACGCTCTGCCGCATCATCCGCAACAGCGTAACCTCGCGCTGTAATTTCACGGAATTCAAAAGCATTTGATCGATCTCAAGGAACCGTTGCGGGGCGAGAGCTCCGTCAACGTATTCCATCAATTCCTGTTGTGTGGGCCAACGGGAGTCTTTCATATATTCACCATCACTTTCGTTGCTGAAAAACGCCGAAGGACTGCACTGCGCAGCTGCATCCTGGCACGGAACAATCTGTTCTTTACCGTCCCCAGCGGGAGTCCGGTAACACTGATTATTTCTTCGTAACTCATTTCCTGGAGGAAGAACATCGTAAGGATCGTTGCGTATGCCGGTTCCATTTTGCCGATCTCGTTGCGAACGATGGAATTGAATTCCTTCATCTCCAATTCCTTATCCGGTTCATCATCCTGCGATTGGATCTCCATCTTTAGATCTTCGTCATTTTCTTTATCAATAGAGAGCATCGTTGTATCGCCCCGCCTGCTGAGTCGTGACGAGCAGACATTGAAGACGATACGATAGAACCACGTAGAGAAACTGGCCTTCCATTCGAATGCCGGCAGTGCCCGGAACGCTCGGACGAATGCATCCTGCAGAGCCTCCTCCGCTTCGCGACGGTCCTTCAGCATCCGCACGGCAAGGGTCATCGCCTTATCCTTATGGCGGTCCACCAATTCGGCGTACGCGCGGCTGTCGCCGTCGATCACCCGGCGGACGATGTCAGTATCAGTGGATTTCATTTACCCTTTACGAGAACGTTCACCAGTTTAGACCGCATCCCTTGCAGGAAGGTTTCATGATCCTGTCTCCGGGACGATAGTATAAGTAATGTATTGACTGAAACCTTCACCCCGCATTACAGGTCAAAGTAAGAAAGCAGTCAACAAACATCAACTATCACATTATGGAGATCCTATGGAAGCGGAAGTCGTAGTACCTATTTTCCTGTTCGGCGGCACAGCGGCAGTATTGTGGAAATTTTTCGATACGCGTCACAAAGAACGGATGACGATCATTGAGAAAGGTCTTATCTCGGAAGAATTAAAGTACCTCTATGGCGGACTCAAATTCAAAGTGAATCCTTTTACGTCACTGAAATTCGGACTGCTCGCGCTCTTCATCGGCGTCGGTATTCTACTCAGCGCATTTCTTTCACAAATGTTCTTCGGACATGAAGAACAGGTCACTGCAGGGATCATCTTCCTGTTCGGCGGACTCGGATTGATCACGTTCTATGCGATCGCTAATAAGCGATTAATGGAGCTGGACCAGAAGAAAGAAGAATAACTGAGGATCTTGTGCATCGCGAAGAAACAAAAGGACCTTCCGCCGGAAGGTTTTTTTGTGTACGGGCTGAGTGATCGTCGGTCGACCCATGGTCACATTATTCCCATAAGGGCGAGTATGATCTCTGAAACGATCAGAATAATAATGATCCATTCCAGGATCTGAGCACGCTGTGCTTCAAGACGCGATATCACGAACGTGCTCGACCGGGAGATGATGGAGACCTTCTGCTGAATGGCGCGGATACGGTCATCAAGATCGAATTCACGTTTCAATTTCTTATAGAGTTCATCGATCTTTTTTCCGCTGCTCCAGACGATCTCCGGTTCGTCGAATGCCGAAAGATTGTAGGCCAGTTCCTGCTCCACCGATATCGCAAGCCCTACTTCCTTTGTCAGCGTCTTTTCGTTCTTTTGGATTCGTCCTTCTCGTGCCAGTGTGGAGACCGATTCTTCCAATTGAGCGAACGTATCGGAGACGAGCGATTCATAGTATTCCAGCGATACCGAACGGCTCAGCACAACACTGACCACCATTGCGATATCCCTGTTGAATTCCTTGATGAAGAGTTCTTCTGTCCCCTCGGGCATCTGCAGGCGCGATGTTATGCTCAATACATACTCATCTTCGCTGAATCTGCGGTTCGGTCGGTGAGCACAGCCTCGAAGCGTGTCCAGCGTCTCCGTGATCTCCGCCTGGAAGTGATTGAAGAAGACGATCGAACCATAATCGAACAACCCGATCATTTTATGATTTCCGATCTGCACGAGCAGCGGATTCATATTGAGCACTTTCGCTGCAAAATTGTTCACGAGGATATCGCGAGCAGCTTTCAGGTCGTACGATGATGCAACGTCGAACGCTTTAACGATGATCTTTTCCGGACCGGTTTGTTTTATCATAAAAAAACAAAGCCGGACTGGTTACCGGCTGTGCTCCACTAGTTTTCAGGCTGGAAATTATGCACTTCCTCCACCACCACATCAACGATCTCACTCTCTTTTATCTTCCGGATCATCACACCTTTCCGGTACAGAATGCCGACCCCTTTTCCCGCTGCGATACCGATATCAGCATCGCTCGCTTCGCCGGGACCGTTCACGACGCATCCAAGCACAGCGATCTTCACCGGTTTCTTCACTCCCTCAAGACGCTTTTCGAGTTCGGCCATGATGCCGAACAGATCGATCTCCAGACGGCCGCATGTGGGACAAGCGATCAATTCCACGTTACGTGTTGCGAGTCCGAGTGAACGGAGGATCTCTTTACCGACCTCCACTTCCTTCACCGGTTCGTCCGTCAATGAAACACGGATCGTATCGCCGATCCCTTCGGCAAGAAGAGCGCCGATGCCGACAGCGGATTTGATGGTGCCGATCCGAGTCAGTCCAGCTTCGGTCACACCAAGATGCAGCGGAATATCCGTTCTTTGCGCCACTAAGCGGTACGCTTCGATCATCAAACGAACATCCGTCGATTTCACGGAGATAATCACATCGCGGAAATTGAACTCATCGCAGATACCGACATGCCGCATCGCTGATTCATACAATGCTTCCGCAGTGGGATAACCGTATTTTTCAAGGATATCCTCTTCCAGCGAACCGGAATTGACGCCGATACGGATCGGAATCCCCTTGTCTTTCGCAGCGGTCAACACCTGACGGATCCGGTCCTTCGAACCGATATTCCCCGGATTGATACGGACCTTTGCAACTCCCGCTTCAACCGCTTTCAGCGCAAAGATATGATTGAAATGAATGTCCGCAACGATCGGCAGCGGGGATTGACGGACGATCTCCGCCATTGCATCCGCAGCTTCTTTATCATTTACCGTTACACGGACGATATCGCAGCCGGCTTCATGCGCATCGATGATCTGTTTCACCGTCCCCTTGATATCATCCGTTTTCGATTTCGTCATTGTCTGCACAGAGATCGGTGCACCCCCGCCCACTTTGATCCCGCCGATGTTCACTTGACGAGTGTGACGACGGATGCCGACCTTGTAACTGTTCGGATTCGGGTTCGAATTTCCGTTCTGATTCGGTTGAATGACCGGTAGTATATTTTCCATATTTTTTCCTTGATTCAATGAACGCTGAGACGCGGAGTCGCAGAGAACTTATTCAATTATTGTATTTACTTTTCTTCGAATTCCTTCTTTAATTGCCATGACATTGAAATTCAACTATAGTCCCAACGCCGTT
>CAIVNT010000115.1 GCA_903907305.1 uncultured Ignavibacteriota bacterium | reverse complement strand
TTTCGCAGTGTGTCAGATCTTAATAAGTGATACCTGAAAAACTCATCTTGCAAAGACGCAAAAGTTAATATCATCAATTGTCTTTACATCTTTGTGAGAAACAATAAATGCGCTTTTTCAGAGGATGCTAAAAATAAAAATCCCTTCTTGATTTTGTTCAAGAAGGGATTCAGTTGCTGCCCCACAAGGATTCGAACCTCGATAAGCAGAGTCAGAGTCTGCTGTCTTAGCCGTTAGACGATAGGGCAATGCGTGTATAAAATAAAAAAATGTCGGCAGAAAATCTACATTCTTTTTAGTTTTTTTCTCCGGCTATCAATTTTCATCTTTTTTTAGCGATGCGAGAAGTTTTTCCACACGTTCTTTCGTTTTATTACTCACCTTTGCGGTGATGATGATATCGTTTTCGTCATATTTCTGTTCGGTGATCTCGGTAAGGTCGTGCAGCAATGAGATCGTCTTATAGTCTGAATTGGTGATAGTGAACGTCATTTCTGTGAAGGAACTGTGGATCATCGAAATCAGGAGGTCCTTCAACCCCAGGATGTTGATGCCGCGGTGTGCTGAAATAAAAACGGAGGGTTCGTACTTCGCCTGAAGACTTTTGATGATCGTCCTATCCTCAACGGAATCGACCTTATTGAATACATACACGACCGTTTTATTTGCCGCACCGAGATCGGCGATGGTATTTTTAACGACCTCGATCTGTTCTTCCATTTGTGGATGTGATAGATCGACCACATGAAGAAGGATGTCTGCTTCGACCACTTCTTCGAGTGTGCTTTTGAATGAAGCGACAAGATGATGGGGAAGTTTTCGGATGAATCCGACCGTATCTGTGACCATGGCACTGGTGGCGGAATCCAACGCAACCAGACGAGTAGTAGGATCGAGCGTAGCAAAGAGGCGGTTCTCGACGAAGACATGTGAATCGGAAAGTGTATTGAGCAAGGTGGATTTTCCGACGTTGGTATAGCCGACGAGAGATATATTGTAGTACTCTTTACGTCCTTTGCGCTGCGTGCTGCGCTGCGTGGCGATCTTTACTAATTTTTCTTTAAGCGATGAGATCTTTTCGCGGATCATCCGGCGGTCCGTTTCGATCTGTGTTTCGCCGGGACCTTTCGTGCCGATGCCGCCGTACTGTTTGGACAAGTGAGTCCACATACGCGTGAGGCGGGGAAGAAGATAATTCAATTGAGCAAGTTCTACCTGCGTCTTCGCTTCGTTCGTCTTTGCGCGCGATGCGAAGATATCCAGAATGAGTCCGCTGCGGTCGAGGATCTTCCGTTCGATCGACTCTTCAAGATTCCGCACTTGAGCGGGGGAGAGATCGTCGTCGAAGATCACCAGGGAGATGTCGTCATCCTTACACATCTGCGCAAGTTGTTCCACTTTCCCTTTGCCGATGTAATAGGCGGAATCATACCGGTCCTTCACCTGAAGGATCGTGTGGAGCACATCCGCGCCGGCGGTATCCGCAAGAAGGATGAGTTCTTCGAGGTATTCCTCTTCCTGCTGTTTTGTTGTTTCACGGGTTGCAACGCCCACGACAATGGCACGTTCACGTTTTTCTTTTACTAAGTCGATCATAGTTTCCGATCTCTGCTCATTACGGGCAGGAGTGAGCTTTTAAAATTAGGAATGCAGAATGTAGAATGATGAATGTTTTCACTCAATCCAAGTGCATTCATATTGTATCGAAAAAAATAATTATTGTTGTTTTGGTTCGCGGGCGATGAACATTTCAATGAATCCCACAAGCAGCGCTGCGAGAAGAACATATTTCCATAATTCAATGCCGAATCTGCTCTGCGAAACGATAGCAGACACATCAGAATCCGGAGCGACATCGATGAATGATGAACCTTCAACTCCCAATGCGGCGAGATGTTCCGCAACCGCGCTTTTCCCTATCAATGTACCGTTCGATTCTTCTCTCCTCACATTCACGGGGAGCTGAAGCAATGTATCGTTCTCCATTGTGACGGAATAGATGCCGGAAGCCCGTTGGTCCTCGAATAGGAATATCGTCTCTGATACTCCATCACCGTTTGTTCTATTGTAGGACTGGAGCGGGACAGTTCTTCCTTCGGGATCATGAACATGCACCGCGGATGATGTCAGCGCTGTTCCTTTCTTCATCTGAACCGAGGAGAATTCGATCCGTTCACCGACGAAACGGGACTGCTCTTCTTCGGTGTTGAGCGGCGAAGAAAGATAGAGGATCGATTGATAGATGAGCGGAACGAAGATCCCTTTGACGGGAAAATCGGACCAACCATTCGTTGCCGGGACCGATACGCCGAGAATCTTGCCGCGGCCGTATTTTGCCATCCATAGAAACGACTTGCCGTTGGATAAGGTGATGATGGAACGGACTGAGGATTCGGAATGAAGATGAAGCGATGTTGTCACCGAGGGCGATTCGATATTGATCTTTCCCTTTGCGTTGGCCTGAGTCTGATCGAACATGCCATTGAAGATAGGAAACTGTAGATCAATCTTATCAAACGTCGTAGAAGATCGATCGATGGCGAAGCCGGTAAGTCCCAACGAATTCAAATAGTTGTAGGAATACGAAGATGTGTCCGCCGACGGAAAAAAGAAGAGCGAACCGCCGTTCCTGACGAATTGCTGCAGCGCATCCTGCTGAGAAGGTGTTAATACACCTACACCCGTAGTGATCACGACATCGTTCTGAGCGAGAGCGGCGGAAGAGATGCGTGACGGTACGAGCGGCGCTGCGGTGACCGGTGATGAAGGATTGACTTCGGCGGCGGCATTTATTGCGGCAAGAAGAAAACGTGAGTAGCGTTCTTCGCCGGTGATAACGGCGACACTGATCTTGGAAGGGATGTTGACGGAGAAAAGAAAACGGTTATCGGATTCGAAAGCATCATTTTCCATTTCGACTGTTCCAAAAAGAGGACCGCTTCGTTTTGGTGTGAGATTGAATTCGATCGTTGCACTTTCGCCTCCGCTGAGCGAAACGCTCTTCTGCATTATGCGCTGTCCGTCGAATGAAACAGTGACGAGATGATTCTGCACTGGTGAAGCACCATGATTCTTGATGACGGCATTCACCGTGAACGGCTTGCCGATGTGAAGGAGTGAAGGAGGCACAGAGGCATTCTCGATGGAAACATTCTCTGCCGGTCTGTTGGAGAGAGATGAGAAGAACACTTTCACATTCGGTTCAAATAATTTCTCTTCTGTTATTTTTGAAACTGCGGTTGAAGAGAATGATGCTGACTGTCCATCCGTGATGACATAGATCTCTTTATTGAAATTCTTTGAGTGCTGAAATATTCCTGTGATTGTGCGGAGACCTTCTTCGATCGTACGGTAAGAATATCCAATCTCTGTTCCGCTGACGAGTGTCTCAAGGATGGCTTTGTCGCGGACCGGTTGTTCGGTTGTTTGCTTCGGAAGGTCATTCAGTCTCAGAAAGAAGACTTCATCATCCGGTTGGAGCAGTGAAATGATCTGCTGAGCGCGAGTTTGTGCCTGTGCGAGGAACCTTCCGCGTTCGTTGCCGAGAGACATACTTGGAGAGTTGTCGAACAGAATGACGATGGTGGATGCGGCACGGGTTCCGGTCATTCCGAAAGTCCCTTTCAACGCCGGACGAGAGAATGCAAGAACGATCAACAAGATAAGCAGCGTTCGTAATGCGAGCAGAAGCCATTGGCGTATCTTGATCTTCCGGATCTTATTCTTGTTCAATTCCTTTAAAAAGGAAAGTGTGCTGAACTCAATGGTGCGGAGTTTGCGGATGTTG
>CAIVNT010000114.1 GCA_903907305.1 uncultured Ignavibacteriota bacterium | reverse complement strand
GTGAACGAAATGAAAGAAGCAGGAACATACTCTGCGCAGTTCGACGGCGTCCGTCTGTCGAGCGGGATGTATTTTGCCCGGCTTCAAAGCGGCGTGAATGTGCATCTGATAAAAATGCAGTTGTTGAAATAATGAATGCTTCATTGTTCGTCAAATAAAAGATCTTCCTGTTGCCTCTGCGACGCACAATACGCTATTCGGTATAAAGTGCAGGAAGTGATTTACAGGGTTCTTCATAATAATCGCACGTTCTAACAACACATCACACTTGAGGTTTGCTATGGTAAAATTATTTTACGGATTTGTTCATCGTATGTCCATTGTCTTAACCGTATTCCCGCTTGTACTGTTTGCCCAATCGCCAACACTACCGATGGATTTTGAATCTGCGTGTACGTTCTATGATTTTGACGGGGGGAATGCCTCTATAGTTACCAATCCGCAAAGCGGCGGTATCAATACCAGCGCCAATGTCGGGAGGATGATCAAAAACGTTGGACAAACGTGGGGTGGGGCGTATGTCGCTTTGTCTGCTCCGATCGATTTTTCCGTCCATAAGATATTCAAGATGAAAGTATTGATGCCGAGAGCAGGTGCAACTGTATCATTCAAAGTGGAGAACGGAACCGATGGAAGCATTAATTATCAAAAGGATGTCAGCGGAACATTGGCCAACACATGGGAAGATCTGACGTTTGATCTTACCGGTATCGACAATACAAAACAGTATCAAAAGATCGTCTTGATATTTGATAACGGTACTGTCGGTGACGGTTCAGCAAATTATACATACTATTTTGATGACATTGCTTTGCCGACAATGACACAAATGAACCTTCCGCTGAGTTTTGATTCACGTTCTGTGGATTACGGTGTTGCCGGATTTGGCGGTACCAATGCTTCTTCCATTGTCACCGAATCAACGGCTCCATTCAACAGGGTAATGAAAATAGTGAAATCAGGGACAGCAGAAACATGGGCGGGGGTCACGGTGACTTCAGTATCCGGTCTTAATGCCGCCGGATTCAGCAGTACAATTCCATTCACGGAATCCGAAAAACGGATAAATGTAAGAGTGTTCTCGCCGGATGCGGGAATAACCTTCCGTATGAAGGTGGAGGATTCTGATAATTCATCTGTATATGCAGAAGCTGATGCAGTCAATACCGCTGCAAACGGGTGGGATACACTCACATTCACTTTAACTTCTGCCGTCCCGGCAAATAATTATAACAAACTAACTCTCTATCCTAATTTCGGTGTGGCCGGTTCGGCTGTCGGCGAAAAGACCTATTATTTTGATGATGTTAAATTCGGCGCGGTGGTAATTCTTCCCGTTGAATTAACGTCATTCCGTGCATCCGTCGAGAAGAAAAACATCGTGTTGTACTGGGAAACTGCGACGGAAACAAACAACCATGGTTTCGAGATAGAGCGAAGTGTATTGAATCATCGGTCCATTGGATCATTGAATCAATCAGCCGATGAACAAATGGATCAATGGATACAGATCGGCTTCGTTGAAGGGAACGGCACAACCAACGCACCGAAGTTGTACTCATTCACCGACAGATCTGCAATCGGAAAAACATCGTACCGCTTAAAACAGATCGACCGGGACGGCAAGTTCGAATATTCGCAGACCGTTGAAGTGACCACTGCAACTGCACCGAAAGAATTCACACTCCAACAGAATTATCCCAATCCGTTTAATCCCACAACAGCGATCGGTTTTACGCTTCCGGTTTCAGGTCTCACAACACTAAAGATCTATGATGCACTCGGCAGAGAAGTATCGACGCTGGTGGATGAAAAGAAAGAGGCCGGATATTACTCTGCGCAGTTCGACGGGACGAGACTTTCGAGCGGGATCTATTTCGCACGACTCACATCGTCTGGTAAAACGGAGATACGGAAATTACTGTTGATGAAATGACCGTTCATAACGGTCCGAAAGAGAATACAGCTTTGGCAGAATTCAGTTATTAAAGAGGGCTACCCAATGAGAAAAAGTTTAGTGATAGCATTCTTCATTTGTCTCTCCGTTCACACTCTTCGGTCACAGGATGGAGTGATCGACAGTTCCTTCGCCGGTACCGGTAAACGGATCACGGCGATCGGCGGCTCGCACGATTATGGTGCGAGCGCGCTCGTGCAGCCGGACGGGAAGATCGTTGTTGCGGGGCAAAGCTATGTGTTCAACAAATTCAACTTCAGCGCAGCACGGTTCAACACCAACGGATCTCTCGATACGTCGTTCGATGCCGACGGTACAGTCCTGTCATCGAACGAACCGTATTCCTGCGGAGCGGTATCTGCTGCTGCTCAAGCCGATGGAAAAATAGTCCTTGGTGGTTTTGCCCATACATCCGACGGGACCGGCAGTTATTTTTCGCTCATCCGTTATTATGCCAACGGTACAGTGGACAGCACCTTCGGTACAGACGGCAGAGTGACTACCTCCGTGCGTACGGCGGCCGGGTATGACGAATGCCGAAGTATCGCAGTGCAAAAAGACGGGAAGATCATCGCGGTGGGATATTCCGATACAGTGTATTCCGTCACTTCACATTATCACATTGCCGTCGTTCGATATAACACCAACGGCTCGCTCGATCAGTCCTTCAGCGGTGACGGCAGATTGACGACGGCAATCGGCGGCAGCAATGATTATGGTTGGTCTGTCGCCGTACAAAACGACGGCAAGATCGTCGTGGCGGGCTCAACAAAGAAGAACGACAACGATGATATCGTTGTGGTGAGGTACACTACGGATGGTTCGCTCGACCAGTCATTCGGTACGAGTGGTATCGTGACCACCGCTGTCGGTACCGGGAATGATGCCGCGAAAGCTGTCGCTGTATTATCAGACGGGAAGATCGTTGTTGCGGGGACTGCATCGATGAAGAGTTCAGATTTTGCAGTTGTTCGGTACACACCGTCGGGAGTTCCTGATTCGTCATTTCATCTGAACGGGAAAGTAACGGCGGACATTCTGACCAATAGTTTCGATTACGGACAGGGAATGGTGGTGCAGTCCGACGGAAAGATTGTTGTTGTCGGTGCCGTCATTAAGAGTAACGTCTATTTTACCTTTGATTTCGCATTGGTACGATTTACAACTGCCGGGTATCTCGATGCGACATTCGGATCGGGAGGAAAAGTGACGACCGCGTTCGGAGGTGATCAGGTCAGCGCGCAGGCCATCTGTGCGGCAGTTCAGCCGAACGGTTCCATTATTGCGGCAGGATATACCGGAGGGAATGCCGATTTTGCCGTTGCGCGGTACCGCAGGCTGCAAGCGCTGTCGGCGGGATCGGTCGATCATCCGCTTCCATCCCAATTTTTCCTTCAACAAAATTATCCCAATCCGTTCAATCCGGCGACAACGATCAATTATCAATTACCATTGAACGGACACGTCTCACTGAAGATCTACGATGCGCTCGGCCGGGAAGTCGCGACGCTGGTGAACGAAGTGAAAGAGGCGGGAACATACAGCGTGCAGTTCGACGGAACAGATCTCTCCGGCGGAGTATATTTTGCACGATTGGCCTCCGGCGGCGAGACTCGGACGAGGAAACTCGTGTTGCTTAAATGATCTTACACATTCACTCTTGCCGGTCGTTCCTTCTCTGCTTGTTCCTGTCAGTCGGATTGGCGGCTCAATCTTCTGTTCCTAAAAGCGATGTGTTCATGCAGGGGTTCTATTGGAACTCGCCGATGGGTGGAATCTGGTACGATTCGCTCTCGAAATTGGCACCGCGACTTGCGACCGCCGGATTCAGTGGTATATGGTTCCCGTCCCCGGTGAAAGGGGCGAGCGGCGGTTATTCTATGGGATACGATCCGTACGATCATTTTGATCTCGGTGAGTATGATCAAAAAGGATCGATCGAGACACGGTTCGGAAGCAGAACAGAATTGGTGCACGCGATCGGAGCGTTCCACACGGCAGGAATGGAGGTCTATGCCGATATTATCACGCGTCATATGATGGGAGGGGAATCTCAGGCTCCGTACGAATGTATCCCCTATTACAATGGTTCCAAGATCGTGTCGGACAACGGCTGGCTCGTCTTCAATTATCCGAACGGCTCGGGCCGCTTCAAAAAATCTCCGGCGGAGTTCTATCCCAACGCGCAGGACTGTTTTGTTGATTCCCGTTTTGTTGCGACCGATCCCGTGTTCCGGTTCGGAGAATGGCTCGATCATTATAAGCAGAGTGTGCGGGATAGTCTTATCGTTTGGGGTTCATATCTCCGGACAGTGCTGAAATACGACGGTTTCCGTCTCGATGCGGTGAAGCCGATCGATCCGTGGTTCATGGCGCAGTTCCTGAACGGTTCGAACGGGAGCGGATTCGCTGTTGCTGAATATTGGGGAAGCACTGCAGAGATCGGTGACTGGCTGAACGCGGCGAAGAATCAGTACGGCGCACAAGTGGCGATGTTCGATTTCCCGCTCCGGTACACGCTGAAGGATATGTGCAATAACACCTCCGGCACATTCGATATGCGGACGCTTGACGGTGCCGGACTCGCCGGCGCGGGCGTTTCCGGGTACGACATCTCCACGTTCGTAGAGAATCATGATGTTGACAGGATCGGTTATGACGGATCCATTGCAAGCGGTCATGATCCTGTGTTGACGGATAAACAACTTGCCTATGCATATATCCTATTCTCCGAAGGACGTCCGTGCGTTTTCTTCAAAGATTATTTCACGTATGGATATTCCGGTGTGATCGATACGCTCATCTCCATCCGTCGTGATTTTCTGTACGGCGGCACCACACGTCGGAGTGGATTGGATCCATATTATCTCGGCGGAAGCGGAACTCAGAATGATCAGGCGCAGGATGTCTATGTGTCCCGGCGCGATGGTGGGAACGGCAAGCCGCCCGCCTATCTTGTGATCAACGACCATCCGACCGGATGGAGGGGTGTATGGGTGAACTCCAATTATCCCGGGAAAAAATTCCGGGACCACACGCATCATAATGTTAATGACAACATTAAAACATCACAGGGGGATGGACGGGTCGATCTCTGGGCGCCTCCACGCAGTTATGTTATCTATATACCGGAGAATGCTGCAAGCATCATCATCACTCACTATTCTCCCCGTTTTGCAACGGATGGTGATGAGTTCATTGTTCTGTTCAACAACTCCGATACGGAGGCGGATCTGAACGGTCACGAGATCGCATATTCGAACAGTGCCGGCAGTACACCGTCTGTGACGATGCAATGGACCGTACCAACGATCATCCCTGCGCGCTCATATTATCTGTCTGCTTCCGTTGCGTCCGTCTCCGTCGGCGCGGTCTCTGCAAAACCGGCGGATAAACTCTACACCGCTTTCGCTTCGGATGACGGACAAGTAGCGTTCCGTGAGACACGTTCCGGCACGGTCTATTTTGCATTGGCAACGGGAGTGATATCGCAATATCAATTCGGTCTTTCCTCGTCCAAGACGTCAGCTCTCGCCGCCGGTAATCCGGGCATGGTGCAGTTGTCTCCGTCGGGGAACAGTTATACACAGAGCGGAAATAATGCTGCGGATTATTCATTCATCGCGGATGAGAATATCCGGTCGATCCCCAGTTCGGCGAATGATCCTCTTCCGGTTGAACTCGTATCATTCACCGCATCCGCCGGGAAGGACGGCGTTATGCTGATTTGGAAGACGGCAACAGAAACAAACAACCATGGTTTCGAGATAGAGCGAAGTGTATTGAAT
>CAIVNT010000113.1 GCA_903907305.1 uncultured Ignavibacteriota bacterium | reverse complement strand
TATTCATGGTTCACCCTTTCGTTTGCTGCCTGAAGGTGAAGACAATTCAACGTCGCTATCATCGGTCAAACTATTTCAACATTGCAGATCGAACAATTTTAAAGACAAATTGGTATTCTTTATGCTTTGTTTCGAGCATAAAAATATAATTCATAGGTGTTTAATTTGGAGAGGAAGGTGTAATTTTTCATTGTATTCACTCTTCGGCAAAATTGTTTATAATGAATTCCCGGCGCCGAACAGACGGAATATCTGTATCGTACCCGGTGGACTTGCTCTTCGGATTGCGCTTGAAGCGGGATTTCTCTCTGGCATCCTTGAAATAGATTCCCGCTAAGTACATTCGGCCAACGGCCCCATTGGGGGAATGAAATTACGACGCAAACGTCGGGTGAACGACCTCGTAGAAGGTATGAGACCCAGCAGAGAATAAAGAGATGTCTTTATGGTGTTTTGGGAAAATACTATACGGTTCCCAAATGATATCGTTGATTCGTGGCCTATAGTGTTTTTGTAATTTTGCGGTGAAAAAATCGAAAAGGCTATCTATCTTTTTCATTTCACCAATACTATTTTCTGCACGGCGGTATTCGCACCATTCGTCAATCTGCACAGATATGTCCCGCTTGACAATCCTTTTGCATCGAATCGCACCGTATGCGCTCCTGCGTTGAATGAGCGTTCAGCAATAGTTGATATTTCTTTGCCGAGCAGATCAAAGATCTTGATCGTGACCAATCCTGCTTGCGGAATAGAAAATGAGACAGTCGTGGAAGGATTGAACGGATTGGGAAAATTGAATAACAGAACAGATTCTTTTGGTAACTGGATAGAATATTCGGAATTTGAAGTTGCAATCCGTGCCGAAGAAAGGACTTCCCCGGAGAAATCAAACAGCGCAAGATTTTCCCAAACAGATCCCAATCCCGGCGCCGAGATATCTTCGGGTGCCCAATAAAATAATCCCGATGCTTTTTTATCGGGAATACTTTTTAATAGCAATGAAAGATCGGTCAAAAACTTTTGCTGACCGGTCACTGTGGCAGGATAGCCGGCCGTCAATTGATTCTCCAGTCCGATGATATTGTTCTCGTTGTCATTCCCTTGCAGGGTCCACGGATACGCCGTTTCGGCGATCATCACTTCTTTAGAATAACGTTGGACCAAAGCGCGGATATTTGCATCAAGCAGCGGGAACGTTCCATGCCACCATGGATAATAAGAGAGTCCAATAATATCATACGGAATCTGCTGTATCGCAACATGATCAAAGAACCAGCGGCACGATGCACTGTCGCCACCTCTGTCCACGTGAAGCATAATCTTTGTGGAACCGATCGTTGGTTCCGTTTCACGCACTGCCCGGATTGCTTCTTTCACCAGCATTCCATATTGATACCACTGCTGAGCGTTATTGTCCGAACCGCAGACATTCCCGTCATTCCACAACATCCCACAGATCGTTTCATTTCCGATCTGCACGAGTTCGGGATAGACATTGTTATTCTTCATCGTCTGCATCACATGTTTAGTATAAACATAAACACTCTCTAAAAGAACATTATACGCCAGGTCCTTCCAGGCAGCTGGCTTGGCTTGTTTCCCCGGATCGGCCCACGTATCGGAATAATGCAGGTCCAGCAATAATTTCAATCCCAGCGCTTTTGCCCGCTTTGCGATCGTTACTGTACTGTTCTGATCGTTTACTCCAACTGCGGGTGTATGCCATAACCGTAATCGGATGTGAGTGAATCCATGATCCTTCAGGATCAGCAAAGCATCTTTAGGAATCCCTTTCTCTTTATAAACGCCGTTATGTCGTTCTATCTGATCGAGATATGAAACATCCGCCCCGATAATAAATTCCGATTGTGCATAATTGTGAGACACAAAAAGAAGCATCATGAACACGATAGTTTTCAGATAATTTATCTCATCATTGAATGTCACGGAAATTTCATTTTAGGAGGATCATTTTCCGAACCGCAGTATTAGCACCGCTGGTGAGTCTGCAGAGATACGTTCCTGTTGACAATTCCTTCGCATCAAATTGCACCGTATGCGCTCCTGCGTTGAATGAGCGTTCAGCAATAGTTGATATTTCTTTGCCGAGCAGATCAAAGATCTTGATCGTGACCAATCCTGCTTGCGGAATTGAAAATGAGACCGTCGTGGAAGGATTGAACGGATTGGGATAATTTTGTTTGAGCGAAAATGTTAACGGTGCATCGATGTTAGGTTCGGTCTCTGCTTTCAGGATGAAGCTTGGATCATATTTCAACACTGTACCATTGTCCCCTACGATAAATCCTAACTCCTTACCATTGAAACAGACCGAACGCAGCGATGATGTTGTTCCGCTCAGAACGGAGTTCCACGATGCACCCGCATCGGTGGTTTTCAGGATCGTTCCTCCGCTCCCCACGATCCAGCCGACGGAGTCACTTACAAATTTCACTGCATTGAAATTACTTTGCGCGTTCGCCTGATACGGTGCCCAGTTCTTTCCCGCATTAGTTGTTTTCAGGATCGTTCCGGCAGTGCCGACGATAAATCCGACGGAATCACTGACGAACGTAACACTCTCCAGTTTTGTCGTAACACCGGTTGATAACGAAATGGAAGAATACCCCCCGTTGTTTGTCTTATGAGCTATTCCATTATCACCGACCAAATATCCGGAGATGCAATCCTTGGTATAGAAGTAATTGAACCCGTTCGCTTCTTTGGTCAGATATTCCATTGTCCACGATTCGTCTCCGAATTTTGTCCGGAACAACGCATTCGTCACCGCCGTCATCCATCCAAGCGAATCATTCACGAATTTTATATCTGTCAGATAGTACGCCCCGATCCGAGTTGCAAATGAAAATTTCGGGGTCCACGTCAATCCCATATCTGTTGTTTTCAGCATCACACCCGAACGTCCTACAATATATCCTTTGACTCCTCCATACACTGTCGCAGAATAAAGGTCAGAATAATAATTCATTATCGTCAGGTCCATTTTCCAGGTCGCTCCGCCATCGGTCGTTCTGGAAACGAATCCCTGTTCTCCTGCGATAAATCCGGTGGTGACATCAAAGAACTGGACTGTATACAGACCGGCACCGGAACCGATGCTCACCGGTTTCCATTGTGCTTGTAAGGATGCAAGGGAGACAATGAATAGAATAAAATAGATTTTCATATAAAATGATCCCTCAAATGTGCACTGTTTTCAATATTACCGGCTGTTTATTTCGCCAATATCATTTTTTGCGACGCCGAATATTTCCCCGCCGTTAAACGGTAGAGATACGTACCGCTGGAAATTCCCTGCGAATCAAAATGAACAGAGTGTGTTCCCGCAGTGAATGATTGATGGATTACGGTTCTGATCTCTTTCCCCAATATATCGAACACTTTCAACTCAACAACATCGTTCACCGGAAGAGTGAAATCGATCGTCGTTGAAGGATTGAACGGATTTGGATAACTCTGTGATAATTCAAAATTGAAATCCTGCTTTCCCAGAGTTACAATATCAGGATTCACACTTGACGGTCCGTACCGCATCACCATTCCTTGTTCTCCCACTGCCCATGCGTGATTCTTATCAACGGCTGAAAGTCCGATAAAACCTTTTGTCGTCCTACTCGATTCTTTCGACCATACACTTCCCGCATTTGTCGTTTTGTAGATCGATCCGTTTGCGCCGACGATCCATCCGATCGAATCGGTGGCAAAACGAATGGCGGACAGATACTCCTTTGGGCTGTTTGGATATTTATTCCAGACCTCTCCGCCGTTGGTTGTTTTGATGATTGCACCTTCAGTTCCAATCATAAATCCCGCCGAAGCGTTATTGAAAAAGATTGAATTGAATGTTTCCGTAATTCCGGTTTGAAGCGGTTGCCACGTCGTGCCGCCGTCAACTGTTTTTGCCGCGCTTCCGGATGATCCGTTTGCATAGCCTATCTGCGCATTCACCATTTGGATTTTTTGGAATATTGAATTGAAACCGCTTGGTGTAACACACCACCCTTTACCGCTGCTGGAAGTGTTATAGATATACGGCGAGCTGCCGACAAGCCAGCCATTTGCTTTGTTAATGAATTGTATCTGTGTAAGATAATATCCGCCAAATATTTCGGAAAAAGTGGATTCAGTTTTCCATGTCACTCCTCCGTTTGTCGTCGAAAATATCGACCCATATCTTCCCGATATCCATCCGAGTGAATCATTCGAGAACGTGACACAGAAAAGGTCTACGGTATTTAAAGGATCAACTACAGAGTAAGACCAGGATCCGCCGCCGTCGGTTGTTTTATAGACTGAGCCATTATTTCCCACGATGAATCCCTTGGAACTATCCAGAAAATGGACCCAGTTTAACTGATTCACTGGTGATACAGTCTTCAATTCCCATTGTGCGGTGATTGTACCGGAGAAAAGAATGATGAGAAGAATTACATTGCATAATTTCATGTTCGGAACTCACTTTCGAAGGAAATGTTTTGCGTAATCATTGAATAAAGTATGCGATAATCTCTGCTTTAGCAATGTCAAGTTAGGCAGAGAATCCATCCCATTTCTTGCTCATCCTTCATTTTTTACGTATTTTAGTGCTTAATTATCACAAAACATGACAGATTACAACCCACAGACCGAAGAAGAAGTCATTGACGAGGTAAAGGTCCAGCATCCTGCGCGGGCCATTCTTTTCAATGATGAAGTGCACACGTTCGACGAAGTGATCAACCAGATCATCAAAGCGACCGGATGCGACTTCCCGACGGCGGAAAAAATGACGTGGGAAGTTCACGACACCGGAAAATCGTGCGTCTTTACCGGCGATCTCGTGAAATGCCTGCAAGTGACCAGTGTTTTGGAAGAAATTGAATTAATGACCCAGGTCGAAGTTTAGCTTTTCAAAAAATTTGCGTATTCTGTGGCCCATAACTAAAAAAAACAGTCATGGTGAGCAAGGCGCAGGT
>CAIVNT010000112.1 GCA_903907305.1 uncultured Ignavibacteriota bacterium | reverse complement strand
AGGTTAACGGAGAAACGATTCGAATGATCTTGAATACGGTTCTTCCATAATTTTTTTGTATTCAGAGCAAAAGGTTTTGTACAATACGATTGCCGATTGAGTTTTCGTTTGTTTTGAAAGAATTTGTATGGCACTGACTGCGGCAAGTTCATGAATTGAATCCCATAACAACAAAGCACAAGCACACCTAAGAATGATCATTTCATCTTTCTCGTTCACAATGATCTCTTCACAATTCGTTGTTACTTCTTCTGACACGGATGCACGTATCGGGTCGAACCACTCATACGATACGGTGGGCAACATGGGACCTCGTTCAATCAAATTAATATAACGGCTTTTCCATTCATCTGATTTATCCTTCGTTCCTTTTAATGCGACATATTCAAAATAATCACATCTAATTCCACCGTTCAACCGTAAGTGCCAAAGGTGGTTCTCATATTCGATCTCCGCATCTCCAATATGTTTCAATATCTCGCGGAGCCTATTGATCGCAACTCCCCGAGAATTTTTAGCACTTTCGGTGCCTATATCAGGCCAAACCATATTGGTCATTTCTTGAGTCGTTAATGGACGTCTGTGGTGATTGCTGTGAATGATCAAGGCAATCAATAACTGCTTTAACAACGGTGGAAATATGTGTGATATGTCTGTTCCATTCTTATCGATGACCTCAAATCTCCCCAGGATATTGATTTCTGGATTTCGATGTTGAGACGTGCGAATTTCCATTTCATCGGATTTATATTCTTTTTGAGTTGACACAAGGATGTATTTTGATTTTTTGAATTTCACAAGGAATCCAACCATACACATCACTGCGACTGCACCGCCATACAAAGACCAGTGTAACGTTGAAGAGCTAGTTGTCGAATTCTCTAATTGTCGGTGCGATGTCTCCAACAGAGGCGGAAAGGAAATGGTCATAATAGAATAATGCATTGAATCAGAACCATCACACGGTTTCGACTTTAATAGCATCAATTCATCAGTCAATGATGATTCGTATATTCCACTGAGCCATTCGTCCTTTTTTAAATATATCTTTTCACCCGCCGGCAACAAGGCGATCGAATTCAGCGAAGAAGAATATACCCGGTACACATCCAGGGTATCATTCCTTTCAATTTTTATTTCATTTAATTTAGTCAAACAGTAGAACGTAGATTCGTTCTCAACCGCGAACCACATCGGACCGCTGCCCCATGACAATGCTTTGATCTCTCCCGGCAATGGTATATCGGCGATTTTATCCAATCGGCCCGTGCCGACAGATAATGCCCAGAGGTCATTCATCGGATAAAAACCATCTTCCTGCTTTCCTGATTCGTTCCCGATCCCTCCCAATAAATAGAGCTTACCGTCAATATTCGAATGCGCCGCACTTACATTCATTCTTTCTTTATATTGATTTCGATTTATGAGTGGAATAGTGTCCCACCTCAATGTGGCAAAATTGAACTGACGCAGCAAACTTTTTGCCGTATACCACCCATATCCGCCAAACGAATACACTCTCTGCCGGACTGAATCGGTAAACTGCGTGGTTCCATAAAAATGCATATCATCATCGAACCGATCGTCAATTGGTGACCACGTTTTCTTCTCTTTATCAAATAACGATATTTGTCCGCCACCGCCGTGATATATTCCAATCGTATTTTGTACCATTACAGAATAGACAGAGCGCGAAGAACGATGTGCGGAATACGTGACAGAGCTTTTCGCATTCGTGAGTATATTGTATTCAATAAGCGTCTGTTTTGAAGGAAACGATATTATCGCACCTGAAAATGACGCTGCGGCATCAGAAGGAACCGTCACATCTCCACGTACTTTCCATTCATAATAGCTATCAACATTCCATGCCGGTGACGATACCCTGCCGTTCACATTTCCAATACAATCGTGCGCTATTACTCCTTCGGTTTCATTGAGTTTCCAACGGTGCATATTCTCTCCCGGTAACGATTTATCAACTACAACATTGATATCCCGGATGACCATTGATGGATTATCCATTTCAAATGAAACACCGCCAAACGTGACCGAAAGTTGACCCGGCATATCTTCCTTTGCTTTGATTTCCTTACGCATACCATCGAAGATAATCGTAATAGTTCTTTTGGAACGATCGATACAATATTCTACTAAATGCCAAGGTCGTAAAACAAATATATTCTTCGCCAGAGAGAATTTTATCGATCTGTTTTTTCCGATGATGTTGAATTGAAAATATACCGAATCGATGCTTCTATGACGATAGAAAATAAATGATGTGCGAAAATTGTTTTTTGCGGATTGGAGGGAAATGATATTACCGTACTGAAGATCGGGTTCAACGTGTAATTCGAATGTTAGATTCAATTGAGACGAAAATCGGAAAGGCACATCCGGCGTAATATCCAACGTGGTTTTGATCGTTCTTTCGCCGGGAGTGTTCCGAAATACCAATCCCCATTGACCGGTCTGGTCTGAATGGCTTCGGTTGAAGAAAAAGAAAACGCCAATTATTATAAATAAAAATTTCATTGATGAGTTTTAAGACATTATAACAAGAGTTACTATCGCACTGTTGAATATCAAAGATCGATCATCGAAAGAATAATGTAAATCGAAATCAATTCTACGATTAATCATTTTCAGGAATATTGCGCCGCCAGATTATTGACTAAATCCTTTATTAATGGGGACACAATAATCCACCCCCGTAATAAATAATTGGCTGATGTCCCCCCAGAGTATCGGACATCTATGAGCATATACTTTAGTGATACCATTGCGGCGATATTCTGCATCGATTCTCAAATTCGGTTTTTCATATAGCACTAGATCAATTCGGCCATTTAGGATTCAATTCTTAATCAGAACTATATGCTGCAGAGTAACCTTACGGTTCCCTCGATGATTCCCGATCCGATGAATTCATTGGAATATTTGAATAGTTTGATTGTGGGATCTTTTATTAAATCCCCTCTGTATATAGCGTTTACCGTTTTGGTAATCAATCACGTGAATACGTGATGATGTAATTTTGAGCTAAAATCGACAATTCTGCAAAAATATTTCTTTAAAAACAGCATTTTTTCATGACTTCGTGTGGCGGCATGTTTTTAAAGCGGAATAAAGCATATTTTTTTTGCTTTGAAATGAGCACAAACATTTTCATCGATTCTCCGGATTCGTGTAATATCGTCTGTATGATCTCTTACCATTGTAATCTAATTTCTCTGTAATAAAATGACAATCTCAATAAAAGATAACCGTTAAGTATAAAAGTTTCCCTTATGAATCCGTTCTTTTTGAGTTCACTGATTACAAGTTATTGGTTGGGCCAATCTATAATTTCTCTATTCCCTTAGTGCATTATTCTGCCATGTAGATCTTCTCAAGCCAGTAATTGTGTGTTCTTGATGATAAATAATGTATTACGCGATGAACATTCAAAAAGAGTATGCTTGATAGCGGATGCGGGCTGTCGGGAAGGAGAAGGATCATATTGGTGAAGATGCAGAAGAAAGAAGCGGCGCAGTGAACGAAAAGATGCCATCCGTTCCAATGGATCGGATGGCATCTTTTCGTCATTTATTTTTTTGAAGTCCGGTCTCCGGATCATACTCTGTTTTTTTCTTCTCTTCAATCGGCAAACCTGTCATCGGATCGAAATAGAATATTTTCCCGGATTGAATTTTGGGTCTACTGGAATAGCGAATAATATCCCCTTCTATCGTATACGTCTTTAGATCATAGAATAACGGTTCATAGATGAATAACGCGAGCGGAGGGAAAACGAAAGCTCCTGCTGTTCCAAAAAGAACCGGAAGCAGAAAATCGCCGACATCTGTGTCGCCATGGATACGAACATTCACCATTGCATCTCCTGGAGTCAATGCCAGCTGTTGCTGCACCATTCTTGTAAGATCCGGCTTCCCACCTCCGAACAACCGATCGGCAAAAAGAAAGCTCGACTCCTGACGCAACGAAAAATGCGTCACGACGGTGTGGGAAGGTAAATTTTTGCTGTTCATAATCACCGGTACATCGGCATTGAGTGCATCAAAATGTACGGTGCAAGCCTGAAGACTCGCGATCAAGAGCGCAGAAAGACAGTGCAGACGATATTTCATTGCGGTGCTCATTACAACTCCAGGATCCTCCAGAAGAAGACAAAATACGGCTCTTTAAAGTGGACACCGAAACGAAAACTATCGTTCACCGCATAGAGAAATCCGAAATCAAAATCGATCGTCCGGTACTCTCCCCCTTTGGCGTCGAGCGTGAACGGCGTTGAATCAGAAAAATAATCTGTGCGGACCTCTTTCAATGTCCTGTACCGATATCCATTATCCGCCCACACCGTAGCCGCGAACTTCAAACTTTTCGTCAGATCATATTCGAATGCTCCCCAGATCCTAAATGGGATCTTGTTGATGTTGTCATTCGTCCATTGGTACGCCGTATCGAGCATATTATTCTTTATGAACGGAAGCGTATTGGTCTTGATGCCGAAATGATATCCCATTTCTCCCCGTCCGCTTTCAAGGGACCAAAGTTTCGAATAGACAATGTAGATCTCTGAAAAAAAGACCGACTTGTATTCCGGCTTGATCAACTGATCGACCGAAACATTCGACATTGATGCGTCGGTCACCAGTTTTTTGTTGGTCTTCTTTTGAACATATCGGGAATAATTGGCGAGGACCGTGCTCATATCATGCCGGCTGTAGAGATCCAGTCCGACGGCAACACCCATCCTTTGCGTTGACGAGTTTTCGTGATAAAACTGCCACATCGGTTTTAGGTTGAGATCTCCGTTAAAATTGTTCCCGAACGATGTGCGCACCATGAATTGTTCTGTAAAGCCATAACCGATGGACAGTCCGCTGATATACATCGCATTTGCTTCCAGCGGAAATGCCGTCGCATCCATAAAGATATCCGTCAATGAGACCCGGCTGCGGTAGAATCGTTTTTTCTCTTCCGCCCATGGAACAAGGACACCTCCGTGGTACCTATTCATATCGCGGATATCCTTCTTGTCGATGACAACATCGCCGTACTTCGAACGGATCGCGATCGATTCCATTGTCTCTTTGATCACCGGACCGACATACCGGCTTTCATCCCGTTTGGATATCTCCGCTGTTTCTTCAAGAATATCCGTCGTCGGGATCTTCAATACACCTTCCTGTGTCTCCAAAAAACAAACACCCTCCTCGATCTTTTGGATGGTTCCCTGGATGATATTTCCATCCACAAGATGGAACCGTTTTGACATACCTGCTTCAAGGTATTGGGCAACGATCTTACCCGATTCATTTCCCTGAGACAAAGATGAAATCGGGGCAGTATTTCGAGGTGACGGCGGGGTATCCGATTGGAATTGCTTGATCACATCTGCGGCATTTTTCCTCGACAATTCCTGCAGCGGCTTCCCGAATTTTTGAAGAAGAAAATTATTAAATGACTCAGGGGTGAAGCCTGCCGAGGAATAAAGGGCGGTGATAGCCTCTTTTTGAGGTTGAATGATCTTTTCATCATCCTGCGCAAACGTCAATCCGAGGATACAAAGGGAGAACAGTAGAACCAGAGTAAATTTTTTCATTGGATCTCCGAGTCGATATATGAATGTGAACCGAAAGGAACGATGTTCAACACTCGTCCATAAATATGGGACCAGTGTTCAGATAATTACAAATAGTTATGGGTTCTTCTTTGGCAGCCCGGTCTCCGGATCGAATTGCTCAACTGTTTTTCCCTTCAACGGAAGTCCGGTCTCGGGGTCGATCTTCACCGTGGACATCCGTTTGATCTCATCCTCCATCTTGAATTTGACGATATCCCCTTCCGCAGTAAAAGATTTATAATCAATCGCAATATGGATAGAAAGATTCACAACAGCATCTCCCGGGGTTTTTCGCATCTCTTGTTCAATAAGCAGTTTCAGATCTTGTTCTTCGCCTCCAAATAAACGGCTTCCAACCGGAGTAGAATAACCGTTGTTTGAAACGAAATGGCGAACGAGAACGTACGGCCTTCCGATATTAGCGGTGAACGAGACGGGAGTATTCGATCCGCGTACGGATAGATTCAGTGCACCCATACATCCGAACTCAACAAATGATGCCGCTACGATAAAGACCAGTATGTACGAATGTGTTCTCATCACTGTCTACAGCTCCAGGATTCTCCAAAAGAAAACAAAATAGGTCTCTTTAAAATGAACTCCGAAACGGAAGCTGTCGTTGATGGCATAGAGAAATCCGAAATCAAAATCGATCGATCGGTATTCTCCTCCGCTCGCATCCAGAGTGAACGGGGTCGAATCCGAAAAATAGTCATCGCTTACCTGTCTGAACGTGCGGTACCGGTACCCGTTGTCTGCCCATGCGGTAGCTGCAAATTTCAGATTCTTCGTCAGGTCGTATTCGAATGCTCCCCATATCCTGAACGGAAAAATATTCAATTTGTCGTTGGTCCATTCGAACGGAGTGGTCAAGATGCGCTGCTTCACCAGAGGCAGGGTATTTGTCCTGAAACCGAAATGGTATCCCATTTCACCGCGCCCGCTTTCGAGGGACCATAATTTCGAATACACGATATAGGTCTCCGCATAGAACGCTGTTGTATATTCAGGATTGATCACCTGATCCAAGGAAACATTCAGCATCGAAGAATCAGTGAGGATCTTTTTTGTGCTCTTGTTTCGAATGAAGCGGGAGTAATTGGCAAGAACAGCGGACATGTCGTGCCTGCTGAACAGATCGAATCCGATCGCAATGCCTGAGCGCTGTGTGGCGGAGTGGTCCAAATAGAACTGCCATAACGGCCGCAGATTCAGATCACCTTGAAAATTATTTCCAAATGCCGTTCTCACCATAAATTGATCGGTAAATCCATACCCGATGGAAAGTCCGCTGATGTACATAGCGTTCGCTTCCAGCGGGAATGCGGTCGGATCGAGAAAAATATCGGTCAGTGACACCTGGCTGCGATAGAAACGTTTTTTTTCTTCCGCCCACGGCACCAGTTTCCCTCCATGATAACGGTTCATGTCGCGGATCTCTTTCTTATCGATCACAACATCACCGTATTTTGACCGAAGCGTTATGGATTCGATCGTCTCGGAGATCACCGGACCGACATACTTGCTTTCATCTCGTTTGGAGATCTCGGCTGTCTCTTCCAGAATATCGTCGGTCGGAATCTTCAGAATTCCTTCGGGAGTCTCCAAATAGCAGATGCTCTCTTCGATCTTCACGATTGTTCCTAGAATAATGTTCCCGTCCACCAAGTGAAAACGTTTTGACATACCGGCATGAAGAAATTGAGCGAGCAGAGGTTTCTTCTCGCTCTCTTTGACCGTAACAGGAGGATTAATATTTGCTTGTGACGATGGAGCGACCGTTTGAGGGACAGGTGCTGAAGGCACTGGTACTGCAACTTGAACTTTTTCTATTGTTTTCACCACTATTGTGCTGTCCGCGCGCTGTGTCGGCGGCGCCGGTAATGGAGATGAAGAAATATCGTTTGGAACTGGTGGTCGTTCTGACTGAAAAAGACGAATGATCTCAGCAGCAGATTTTTTAGATAATGCCTGAAGAGATCTACCGTACTTTTGTACGAGATACGTCTCTAACATTACCGGTGAGAACCCTTGTCCTTCGGACAAGGAGACGATCGCATTCTTTTGAGCTGTGAGGATTTTTTCTTCTTCCTGAGAAAACAGGGGACAAGAAAGAACGAGAAAGAGGAAAACCAGGACTTGATGTTTCATAGCACTCCTTTCGGAAAGTGTTGAATACTTCAGCATGGTAATGCAACGGAAATATACAGAATATTATCTTTTGACAATTAAAATTGTCCGATCAGATGCATTATTTTTTTGAATAACAGAGTGTTTTGTCCAATTATAGATTTTTTAGGAAAGATGATGATTCGATAATTGATAGATTTTCTTAGTGTTTTGAATCTTTTCATTTTGTTCTCATATTATAGTATGAACTTCCTCCTCGCACCGAACGCTATGAAAGGCTCGCTCTCTTCACGGAAGACCGCTGCTATCCTTGCAAAGACGCTCCGCCGAAGATTTCGCGAGGCGGAGATCATTTCACTGCCGGTGGCGGACGGCGGAAACGGAACGCTCGACTGTCTGATGAACGCACTCGGCGGAACGATGTACGAACAGGAAGTGACCGGCCCAATCATGTCAACGAAAGTGAACGCGCGGTTTGGTATCACAAAAGATAATATCGCAATCATCGAATCCGCCGAAGCAGTCGGCCTCCATCTTCTTTCCCCTTCCCCGGAAACCATTGCGCAGTCTACGTCATTCGGTATCGGAGAATTGCTCCTCGCCGCACAACAACATTCCGTGAAAGAAATTTGGATCGGACTCGGCGGAACAGCAACGAACGACGGCGGAGCAGGAATGGCCCGCTGTTTCGGCACATCATTGATGGATGAACAGGGAGAAGAGCTGCGCAACGGAAGCATCGCACTCCTTCAAATCAATGACATTATTATAGATACCTTCAGGCAATTTCAGATTCCGATCAAAATACTTTCGGACGTTCAGAATCCGTTGCTCGGCGAACATGGCGCGACATATACTTTTGCACGGCAAAAAGGAGCTACGGAAGAACAACATCCCTATCTGGAAGCGGCACTGAAGAACTTCAGCGATGTTGTTTCCAGAACACTACAGAAGGATTACTCTTCGGTTCCGGGCAGCGGTGCCGCGGGAGGACTCGCCTACGGACTGCTAACCTTCTGCAATGCACAGATTGTTTCCGGCATCGACACGGTCCTCGACACGATCGGCTTCGACGAACAATTACAGCAATGCGACTGCGTCATCACCACCGAAGGAAAGATCGATGGTCAAACACTGTTCGGGAAAGGGATCGCGGGAATTGCGAAACGCGCAAGGACATTGAACAAGCCCGTCCACGCATTCGTAGGACGGATTGATGGAGATGCAGAATCTCTCCGCACATCGCTTGGACTCGCTTCGCTGACGCAGATCTCTCCCGATGAACTCACCACTGAACAAGCGATCCGCGATGCGAGCTGGCTCCTGGCGGATGCAGTGTTTAATTATAAATTTAAAAATAGTTAGCAATTCGCCACCAAGGCACAAAATCCCACAAAGGGTAAGTGAAAATTTGTGGAGTGTGTTTTTCCCAATAATTTTGTGTCTTAGTGGCGGAGAACAAAATAGTTCTTTAATAGTCTGAATAGTTACAATTTTAATCACTAAAGTGCCAAAACACAAAGACACGAAAAAATTATGAAGATGAATT
>CAIVNT010000111.1 GCA_903907305.1 uncultured Ignavibacteriota bacterium | reverse complement strand
TTTGTATTTGTTGTGATAAAGAATATCGGGTTATGTATCCACACTCTCTCCAAACGACGCAGATGTGAATGTAGCATAAAGATCTCCTTTTAGATTTTTTCGCTAAAATATAAATAGTTATCGCCGCGACCAACGGTCGCGGATACATTTGATACATCTGCGGTTGCTGACCAGCGGTATGAAGAAGCATCAGCACTTGTATCCGCGGTCGGCGACCGCGGCAAAAGAAGCTTTGGCACTTGTATCCGCAGTCCCTGACCGAGCCAAGAAAAGCATTAGCGCATGTATCCGCGGTCGTTGACCGCGGCAGGAAACGGCGGCTGGAAAAGCTTGAGCACTTGTATCAGCCCTCGCCGACCGCGGAGTGGGAATTCTAAGTCCGCTGAGTAATGAACACACCTGCGATCGTGATCATCCCGCCGATGAGAAATGCAGTAGTGATCGGCTGATCAAGAAACATAACAGCAAGGATTGTTGTGAGGATAGGCTGGGCATTGGCAAAGACTGCAACTTTGGTTGTATCCATTCTCCCTAAAGCGTAGAACCAAAGCATATACGACACTACCGATGTTCCTAAACTGAGGTAAAGAATACTCCCCCAATTTCCCGGTGTGATGACAGGAATTCCATGTGCGGCAAAATAATAACCGCCGACCGGAAGGAACAGTATCGCCCCGCCTATCATGGATAACGCGGTAATGTGAAACGCACCGTATTTCTTCACTAATTTTTTCCCCTGGATCGCAAACAACGCCCAAGCGATCACGGCAAAGAAGATCATCATATTGCCATAGAAATAATCAGAAGAAAAATCGATCCCCTTTTCAAACATGACGATCGATATTCCGCTGAATGCTATCACGACTCCAAGCACTTTCATTTTGGTCATTTTTTCATTCAAAAAGAGCGCGGATAAGATCAGCAGCATTGCAGGTGTCATCGCATATAAAAGTGCTCCGTTTGACGCCAGCGTGAATTTTATCCCATACAGATAGAGAAATTGATTCATCGGAACGGCAAGGAACGAAAGCCAAAGCAGCGGCAGAAGATCACGTTTCTCTACCTTGATCCGTTTTTCTCTCGCAATGAACATCACCAGCATTGCCACCAGCGAAATGCAGTTCCGAAGGAACGTCAGCACCACCGGATGCACATCATGTGTGACTGTCTTCGCTACAAGATGCGTTCCTGCAGCCAATAGCTGTTGAAATAGGAGGATGATATAGATATTCATAGATTCGCAATCACTGCGGACAATCCCTTCGTCTTTTGCAACTACTCTGTGCTTTGGGTATATTGTTAAAATTGTGTTCGTCAATATACTTTAACTTTTGTTTACTTTGAAATGGTATGAAACGTAAAGAAACGTTGTTTTTGATCGATTCGATGGGCATAGCATACCGATCGTATTTCGCCTTTGCACAGAATCCACTCATCAATTCCAAAGGTGAGAATACAAGCGCGATCTACGGTTTCGTGAACTATCTGAACAAGATCCTGGAAGAACACAAACCCGATCATATCGCCGCTGTATTCGATACCGATAAACCGACCTTTCGTCACATTGAATATAAAGAATACAAAGCAACGCGAAATAAAATGCCGGATGATCTTGCCGCTTCATTAAGTTATTTGAAAGATGTTGTCAAAGCGTTCAATGTCCCGGTACTGGAACTTGATGGATACGAAGCAGATGATATTATGGGTACCTTGGCCAGACGCGCCGAGAAAGAAAACATCGACACATATCTTGTTACATCTGACAAGGACTTCATGCAGCTGGTTTCAAGTCATATAAAGATCTATCGTCCCGGGAAGTTCGGCAGTGACGATGAGATCGTCGGTGAAGAAGGCGTCATGGAAAAATTCGGTGTCACACCGGACCGCGTCATAGATATGCTCGGTCTCATCGGAGATACTGCGGATAACGTCCCCGGTGTTCCCGGAGTTGGTCCGAAAACCGCTCTTCCCCTCGTTCAAAAATACAAGACCATCGAAAATATTCTCGACAATATTGATGCTATCCCCAAAAAAGGCTTGCAGGAAAAATTAAGAAATAATAAGGAACTCGCTTTACTCTCCAAAAGACTTGTCACCATTGATATTCATGTGCCAATCATTGTAGATCTGCACCAATTGCAGGCTAAGCCCAAAGATATTCCGGGCTTGATTGCTCTCTATGATCGCCTGGAATTCAAGACATTTGCAAAAAAGCTGCAGGAAAATAACATTAGTATCGAACAAAAAGCAAAAACCGAAGAGGTCTTGGAAGCAGAAGCACCGGTTGAATTGAAGGATATTTCAACTGCAAAACATGAATATATCGTCATAAAGAATGATGCAGCATATTTGAAATTACTTGCCAAACTGAAAAAATCAAAATCGTTCGTCTTTGACACAGAAACAACCTCCACCGATGCACTGAGGGCTGAATTGGTCGGTATTGCATTTTGTTTCGAGAAGGAAAAAGCGTATTACCTACCGGTGATCGATTCCACAATCCGAGAAGAATCGTCCGATCTGTTCAGCGAGTCATCTGAAAGAAGCCGAGAAGGTTTCGCCCTCGAGCGCATTATTAAGGACATGAAGACTGTATTTGAGAATGAGAAGGTCAGGAAATTCGGCCAGAACATTAAATACGATTCGCTCGTTCTCTCAACAAAAGGGATCAATGTTGCCGGCATATCATTCGACAGCATGATTGCGGCATATGTTCTACGGTCGGATAAACAGCATTCGCTCGATTCTCTGGCGTCGGAATATTTGAAATACAGGATGGTCTCGTTCAATGAATTGACAAATGATGGGAAGCGGGATATCCGCGATATCCCTGTGGAAGAGGTTGGCAATTATTCTGCCGAAGATGCCGATATCACAATGCAGATCATTGATATTCTCCGCGAGAAGGTATCATCCGGTGGGATGAAAGAACTGTGTGATGAGATCGAATTTCCATTGATCGAAGTACTTACATCCATGGAGATCAACGGTATTAAAGTTGATATCCCCTTCTTGTCTGCAATGTCCGTTGAGATCGGTTCAACATTGGACGGCTTGATCAAGAACATCTATGAACTTGCCAATGAACAATTCAATATCAATTCCACGCAGCAGTTGGCAAAGATCTTGTTTGATAAATTGAAACTCCGTTCCGTCAAAAAGACCAAAACGGGATTCTCTACCGATGTTGCCGTCCTCGAGATCCTGCGTAAAGAACATCCCATCGTCGAACACTTACTGGAATACCGGCAATTACAGAAATTGAAATCCACATATGTCGATGCACTTCCCAAACTGATCAATCCGCTGACCGGGAAACTCCATACATCATTCAACCAAACAGTTGCGGCTACTGGCAGGTTATCCAGCAGCGATCCGAATTTACAGAACATTCCAATACGTACAGAACTCGGTCGGAAAATGCGAAAAGCGTTTATTCCTACAGATAAGTCTTCATCGATACTTTCTGCGGACTATTCACAGATCGAACTCCGCATTATGGCTCACATCTCCGGAGACCAAGGACTTTTGGACGCGTTCAACAAAAAGGAAGATATTCACGCATCAACAGCAGCAAAAGTTTTCGGCGTGGATCAGAAAGATGTTTCTCGGGACATGCGCCGCAAAGCAAAAGAAGTGAATTTCGGTATTATGTACGGCATCGGCCCGTTTGGGTTGGCTTCCCGTTTGGATATTTCGCAGGCAGAGGCAAAAGAGATCATCCGAAAATATTTTGAACGCTT
>CAIVNT010000110.1 GCA_903907305.1 uncultured Ignavibacteriota bacterium | reverse complement strand
TCATTTTACAGGACGTAAGCGGAACGTCAATTGAGCAAGTGGAAAGATGTTGGCAAATCTGTTTTCATACAGATCTTTATTGTTATTTGCAAAACGAACGAGGAATCTGTCAAACCAGTGCCTTTTCATCAGTTCGTTATCGAATTGGACGGAGTCCAGTCTGAATTGAATGGAAGAGTACTGGAAATTACCATGCGAAGTGCCCGAAATGAAATAATCGAACGAATGCACACCAAAGAAATGCTTGTGCGTGGGATCGGTATTTGCATTACGGTGAGGATAGAATGGCACCGTGATCTCAATAACGCCCTCCGGTTTGATGATGCGGTTGAACTCGATCATCACTTTCATTACGTCATCCAGATGTTCCAGGATATTATCGGCAAATATCTCGTCGAAATGATCATCCGCAAATGGATATGGAAAATGGTTGAGGTCGTGAAGCACATCCGCATCCGAACGCGGATTGACATCGATACCGACAGCACCGGTCCGTTTTCGTTTACCGCAGCCGACATCTAAAACTGTTCTCTTTGTATTATCCAAGTCTCTGCCTTTTGTTCAGAAAATTGAGAAGCGCTACATCGAACGGTGTGGAGGTGTCCAACAGGATATAATCGATGGAATTCTCGCGGCATTCGCGTTTATATTTTTCGATGAATTCCTTCATCGCATCCTGATACGCTTTCTGAATATGATACGGCTGCGTGGTCAATGTCTCTCCAGTTTCGACATCTTTGAACACGGCATCAGTACCGAATGCAAATGACCGTTCCATCGGATCGAGTACGTGCATCACCAGAACTTCGTGGTGATCGTGCCGGAAATGTTTCAAGGCCGCCATCACTTTTGCTGGATCGTCGAACAGGTCGCTGAGAACGATCACCAGTCCCCGTCGTGAGATTCGTTCGGCTAATTGATGAAGTGCGGCCGCCGAATTGGTAGTGGTGCCTGGCTTCAGTCGTTCAAGTTCGATCAATACGCGGCGAAGATGCTGCTTTGTCGCGTGCGGAGGAACCGTCGTGTGGATGGTGGAATCGAAACAGGTAAGTCCGACAGCATCGCGCTGCTGCACCATCAGATACGAAAGCGACGCCGCGATGAATGATGCATACTCCAATTTGGTGATCCGTTTTTCCTTTGATTTTTGGATGTCGGATGCAAAACTCATTGAAGCACTTGTATCCAGCACGATATAGGATTTAAGATTGGTCTCCTCTTCGAACTGCTTCACATAGAATCTGTCCGTTTTACCGTACACGCGCCAGTCAATACGTCGTATCTCGTCCCCCGGCATGTATTGCCGGTGTTCTGCAAACTCCACACTGAATCCGTGATACGGACTCTTATGCAGTCCGGTGATGAATCCCTCCACCACCAGACGGGCGCGAAGTTCCATCGAAGCAAGTTTCGAAACGGCATCAGGACGGAGATATTTCAACTGTGCATTCATGTTATTTTTTCGAGACCGACCTTTGATCCATCAGTTTTTCTTCCAGCACTTCCTGCGGAGATCTTCCGAGGGACTCCAGTTCCAGTCTGACTGACGGAGCAAGTTCATGCTGCGGATATTTTTGTAAAAATTCTTCAAGATAATACTTTGCACTGTCCGTCATCTGCAGATTGTTTCCATAGATGTACCCAACAAGAAATAACGACAACACCGCGGGGGGAAGATCAGGGTAGCGTTCAACATAGATCTTGTAATTATCCAATGCTTCACGCGGCTGATTCTTGAATCGATAACTCTCCGCGATCGCAAAGCGTGCCCAGCTGCCGAACCGGCCGTCAGGATATTCTTTCAGGATCCTTTGGGACACCTGCAGTGTCGAGTCCCAATTCTTATTTGCCTTCGCTGATTCGATCCTCTTCCATAACTCCTCTTCGGAAAGTGATGAACATCCGGTCAAACAGACCACCAAAAAAATTGCGGCAGCTTTCATACTATACATTCTTCCTTTTCATCACTGCGGCAAAGAATCCGTCTGTATTATTTTGATGCGGAAGCAATTGAAAATATTTTCCCCGTGCAACACGAGCAAGGTCGTAGCGCGATAAGATCGTGGATGGATCCACCAATTCAAATTCAGGATGAGCAGCAAGGAAGCGATCAACAACATCCTGATTCTCACGCTGAATGAGAGAGCATGTGGCGTAGACGAGTCTTCCCCCGGGCTTCACGTAAGCGGAGTTGAGGTCGAGAATGGAGAATTGCTTTTCACTCAATTCTGTGACCATTTTTTCCGAAACACTCCATTTCATTCCGGGATTACGACGGATTGTTCCCGTACCGGTGCACGGCGCATCGATAAGTACGCAGTCCGCTGATGAGAGAAATTTCTCTACCGTGACATTTTCCTGGATCACCGTTGTGCGGATCGTGTCGACACCGCCGCGGCGGACACGCTTTTGGAGTTCATCCAATCGGAAGGAATGGACATCCAGTGCGAAGATCTCGCCGCGATTTTCCATGATAGCGGCCAGAGCCAGAGCTTTTCCCCCGGCTCCCGCACACGCATCGATCACTTTCGATTTGGGCTTCGGATCGACCAACAAGGCAAGAAGCTGACTTCCTTCATCCTGCACTTCAAATAATCCGTCTTTGAATGACTGCAATTGAAAAAGATTGATACGTCGTTTTAGGTTCAGTCCGAACGGAGATAATGGTGTTTGTTCGGTTTCCACTCCTTCATCGAACAGTCGCCGCTGACAATCTTCACGAGATATCTTGATCGTATTGACCCGCATTGTCATCGGCGCCTGCGTATTCAGGACAGTACACAACGGACCAAGCTGATCATATCCCGCAGTATTCTCCCACTCCTTCAGCATCCATTCCGGAAACGAATATTTCACCGAGAGTGAAGCACGCTCCGACGGAAATGCGGGTTCTGCATTCACATGTCTTTCCACGGCAGAGAGTTCCTCTTCCGTCACATTCACTTCAGCACTGATCTGCTGTGTGCTCATTTTATGATCCAACAGAAGATAGGCAAGACATTGAAAGAGCGGAGAATCCTTCACACCGGATTCTGCAATTCCCCACTCGATCCGTATGCGGTGCCGGAGCATGCCGTAGATCGTTTCCGAGATGAAACGCCGGTCTTTCGATCCGAGATATTTTCGCTCGCGGAAGAAGAGATCGATAACGCGGTCCGCCGGACGTTCCGACCTGTCGATTTCGTAAGAGAGTTCTGTAACGTGGCCGATCAACGAAGAAAGTTTCATAACTGCAGTTTATACCTCAACAAATGGAGCATTCATTTCGGACGTGCGATACGCCCGAGCCATTCGGGGAGTATTGAAAGCAACGGATGGTCTTCCATTCTTATCGAGTACAATAATTCCACCGTACCCGTCGACTTTTTTCTTAAGACGTTCTATGCCAAATAGAGCTGCTGCATCACCGTCTGCTCCGCTCATTTCCATATGATCGATGACGGTCTTTGCCAGCACAACTTTGATGATCCCTTCGCCCCATCCCGTGCACGATACTCCGCCGACCTGAGAATCGGCATATGTGCCGCATCCGATCAAAGGAGAATCACCGACACGGCCGGGATGTTTATTGGGAGTCCCGCCCGTGGAAGTTCCAGCAGCGATATTCCCCTTTTCATCCATCGCTATTGCGCCGACAGTGTCGGAAGGAAGATCGGCACGAAATGAATCCTTGGGTGAGAATGATTTGCTTTGCTGAAGTTCCTTCCATCGTTTCAATTCCCGTGGAACAAGCAGATCATCATTCCTACAGACAGGCATCCCGTGTTCCTTTGCAAAACGAACAGCACCCAGTCCTGTCAACAAGACATTCTCACTTTTTTCCATGACCATTCTTGCCAGCGAGATCGGATTCCTGATATTCTGGGCAGCAGCGATTGCGCCGCATTTGAGCGATGTTCCGTTCATAATACTGGCATCAAGCTCAATCTCTCCAAGTTCATTGAGAAACGATCCCTTTCCTGCATCAAATATCGGATCATCCTCCATTGAACGGATGGTCTGTTCTATTGCATCCAGAGCATGCCCCCCCCTCTCAAGAATCTTCCATCCCTTCTCGAGGGCTAGGCTGACTCCGTTGCGGTGAGCCCCGACAATTTCATTCGGGATATTCCAAGCACCGCCGTGTAGAATTAGTGAAATCATGTAAGAGTGAAATACTGTTGGAAGAAATTTAGTCAATTATTCATTCGTGTCCAACGTAATTGTCGTATTGAAAAACCCGCTTTAAACGCAAAAGAGACAGCCCGCGCTGTCTCTTTTGTAACTCACCCGGTTAAAATCTATTTTCTGCTTGATAGGACCGAGAAGCGGCCGGGATTAGATTTCTCGATCTCTTTTTCTATTTCACGAAGCGCAAACAAGATAATGACGGCAACAACGAAGAATATCTCCTGCGGTAAAGCGATCAGTGCAATGGTAAAACTTGCGATCATAATCGCAATATTAAAGAACATTGCAGCAGTCTGTTTTTTCCGCAGATCGTTCATATTCGTTGAATTCATACGACTATCCCTTCCATTGTGATTAATTATGTTACTAAGGTACAATATATTCCTGAAAAGTATGTGATAAAACGCATACTGTAACCCGAGGATGTTTTGACGTAGATAACTGAATAAACGCGCATATTTTGCGTGATTTCCTTATCTTTTAAGACTACTTATGTTAAAGCGCAGAGCACTCCATATCTTACTCGATATTTTTTTCCTGATATTCTTCATTTCGGTTAATGGCGAATCACAGGAAAGGAAACTCGTCATCACTCCTCTCTTCGCGGATCAGAAATCCGACACAAATTTTTCGGTTTCATTTCATAAGATCAAACGTCCCATAGTCTGCCTCGTATTGAGCGGTGGCGGGGCACGCGGAATCGCACACGTCGGAGTCATTAAAGAACTGGAAAAGAATCATATCCCGATCGACTATATCGTCGGGACAAGCATCGGCGGAATCATCGGCGGTCTGTATGCATCGGGATATTCAACGGCAGAACTTGAGGCACTCGTCGACACAACGGACTGGAATTATGTGCTCTCATTGACGCAGGATAATGAACGGAAAGACCTCTATCTCTCACACAAAGTCGCCGCCGACCGAAAACAATTATCTATTCGTTTTGACGGTTTGCGTCCCATTCTCCCTTCAGCTCTCTCCAGTGGGCAGCGGCTGACAAATTTCATCAACCAATTAACGCTTCAAAGTCTGTATCATCCTATAAAAGATTTTGACGATCTGAAGATACCTTTCCGGTGCGTTTCAACCGATCTGATCAGCGGAAAACAGATCGTTTTTGCTTCGGGAAATCTTTCGGAGGCTCTGCGGGCAAGTATTTCCATTCCACTCCTCTATAATCCGTTGAAGAAGGACACCCTCGAATTGACCGACGGCGGACTGATCTCCAATATACCGGTAGATGTTGCCCGAGGACTTGGTGCGGATATCATTATCGCTGTGAATGTGGTCAGTCCCTTAAGGACCGCAAATCAATTGAACAATCCCTGGGAAGTGACCGACCAGATCGTGAACATTATGGCACAGGAGAAAAATAAAATAGCGCTGGACAGTGCGACGATCGTAATCACTCCCGACCTCGGATCGTATCCAACGCTCGATTTTTCAAATCTTTCCTTCGTGAGGCAGCAAGGAACTGCTGCCACGCGATTGAAGATCGGTTCGATTGTGGACAGTATGGAAGCTCGGAAGAGAAGCGCTTTGATCGATGCGTCTCCGCTGTCAAACTTTTCATTCAAATTACGGTCGGTCAGTTTTTCTTCGGATGCAGTGGATTCATCATTCTTTTCTCCGCTTGTGGGATCACCGTCAACATCCATTCCAGTTCTTCGGGAACAGATTTCAAGGATGTACCAAACCGGCAAGTATCAACTCGTCTCCGGCGAATTGAACATTTCTGATATGTCGGCCGATCTTCATATCAATAGCATTCTCAATCCGATAGTAAAGAACATCTTGTTTACGGAAAATACGCTGATCAATTCCAGAGAACTCGCCACGCCGTTCGATTCATTGATGAATGCACCGTACAATGCACCAAAAATTGAGGATGCCATCGAGCACATGCTCAGTCTGTACCGGAATCAAGGTTATTCTCTCGCCCGCGTACAATCCAAATTGTTCGATACGCTCACCGGAACTCTCACGCTGCATATTCACGAAGGATCGATCTACAAGATCTATCTGAAAGGAAAGGAAACATCGAGGGATTGGGTCGTCTGGCGGGAGCTCGGTTTTCGCGACGGAAATATCTTCACGGTGGAGAAAGGACGACAGGCACTACTGAATCTGTACGGCACCAATCTGTTCGAACAGGTATTGATGGATGTCGGTTTTGAGAATGATGAGCCTGTAGTGACGATCCAAATAGAAGAAAAAGCAACTGATGTTTCGCGGCTTGGCTTTAGGATCGATAATGAGAGGAATGTACAGCCATCCCTTGAATTCCGGAATGAGAATCTGCTGGGAACGGCGACGGAGATCGGAGCCAGTTTTGCAGGCGGATTGAGGAACAGGAAGTATCTGGTTGATTTTCAGGCGAATCGCATCTTCAATTCATATTTCACATTCAATATGGATGCGTATTATGATCTCCGTGATATCTACACGTATTTCACAGATCCGCTCAGGACGAATAAAAAAGCATTCGTTCGTTCGCGCGAAGGTGAATACCGGCAGATACTCTACGGCGTTTCATTCCAGCTCGGTCAGCAGGTGGAGCGATTCGGGATCTTTAACGTTGAATATAGACTTGAGTCGGATGAAGTAAAGTTCCTTTCGGGGAAAGGATACAACCCTGAACAGTTCACACTGCAGGTCTTCCGTATCTCATCCACCATCGATTCGCGGGACAGGTATCCTTTCGCACGGAAAGGTTCGCTGACGAACTTCTCATGGGAAACGGCTACATCAACACTAAAAGATGTTGTTGGAGATGTGGGATATTCCAAGATCTATTTTGCATATGAGACCAATGCATCATATTCGAATTTTACGCTCCATCCGAAGATCATCGTTGGATTCGGGGACCAGACACTTCCGTTAAGCCAGCAATTCTCTCTCGGCGGTGAGGATTCGTTCTTTGGATTGCGGGAATATGACTCGAGAGGAAGACAGGTCTTTTTGACCAGTCTGGAATTACGGACAAGATTCCCGTTCCAGATTATTTGGGATACATATTTCCGGATCCGCTACGATCTTGGAAGTATCTGGCCTCAGCGTGAAGATATACGTCTAAAAGATTTTCATCATGGAATCGGCGCGATCTTGTCGTTGGATACACCGGCGGGACCGATCAATGTAGCTGTCGGCCGAAGTTTCTATATCCGCAGAGATCTGCTTGAACAGCCGCTCACGCTCGGACCAATCGTTGCGTATCTCTCCCTCGGATATCCGATCTTCTAGAAGTGGACTAAAAATACCATTTAATTGTCATGCCGAGCCCCGATGTTCATCGGGGTACACTCCGCCGAGGGATGACATCTATCGGAATTGTCACACTTCGACTCCGCTCAGTATGACAATTTTTGATAATACTTCTAATCGATCTTTTCTTTAAAACGCATCACACTTGCTGTCAGCACGACGATTCCCATTCCCAGCAACATCATTGCTTCGAACCACAGATGCTGAATTCCCACCCCCTTCAAGATGATCGAACGGATCACGATGAGATAGTATTTCATCGGGATCAGATATGATATCCACTGCAGCACCGTCGGCATGTTCTCGACCGGAAAGACAAA
Source organism: uncultured Ignavibacteriota bacterium (assembly GCA_903907305.1). Classification (GTDB taxonomy): domain Bacteria; phylum Bacteroidota; class Ignavibacteria; order UBA10030; family UBA8401; genus UBA8401. Next base: position 1,776 of record CAIVNT010000110.1, on the reverse strand, counting down.
TCCGGAGAGGTACATCATCGGCTGCATCACAAAGAACATTCCGATCATCATCGCTTGCTGCTGGGTCTTTGAAATGGTCGAGACGAAGAGACCGAGACCAAGCGACGTCAGCAGAAAAAATCCTGTCAGCAGGTAGAGCAGAGCAATACTCCCCCTGATCTCGATCCCGAATCCGAAACGCATCACCAGCATCACCATGGTCACATTGAGCATACCAATGATGATGAACGGGATCAGTTTACCGAGAATCATCTCTGCAGGGCGTAGCGGAGTGACGAGGAGCTGTTCCAACGTTCCGATCTCTTTCTCCTTCACGATCGCCATGGAGGTAAGATTCATTGTTGTGATCAAAAGGATGAGCACCAATACACCGGGGACCATAAAGTTCCTGCTGACGAGCGTTGGATTGTACCATGCACGAGATTCCGCAACCACTCCGCCGAGCGAGCGCGGCATTCCAACGGCATTGATCAATGTATTCTGAGAATAGCGTGTGATGATCTGTCCCGCATAACTCGAAGCGATCGCCGTGGAATTCCCTTCGCTCCCGTCGAACAACAATTGGATATCGGCTGTCTCTTTCCTGAGGATCCGGTCACCGAATTTCGGCGGGATGACCAATGCCATCGCTGTAACACTATTGTCGAGATATTCACGGACGGAAGCATAATCTTCCGTGGAGTATGCCATGGTAAAATATCCGGAATTCGTAAAGAGTTCCGCGAACGCCCTGCTCTCGCTCGTTTTATCCAGATCGCAAAGGACGAAAGAGATATTCTTCACATCCAAAGAAGCGGCAAATCCGAGAAAGACCAGCTGAAGGACAGGCGCGATAAAAATGATCGGAAGAAGCCGCTTATCTTTGAAGAGCTGTGCGAATTCTTTTTGAATGAGTGCTTTTAATCGTTTCAGGTTCATATTATACCGAATGCTTTTTGAACCGTTTAATGCTAATGGTCACGACGATGGTAATGAAGATCATCAAATAGATGACCTGATCCCAAAATGCTTCGACGCCGACTCCTTTCAAAACGATACCGCGCATGATCACCAGATAGAATTTTGCGGGGGTGATATTCGAGAGGACCTGAAGGAATAGCGGCATGCTGCGGATCGGGAACATAAATCCGGAAAGGATCATTGTCGGCAGCATTGATACGAGCGTGGCGATCTGGAATGCTACCTGCTGATTATCAGAAATGGTAGAAATAAGCAAACCCTGACCGAGCGCGGCACAAACAAACAGCAGTGTAGCAAGGAAGAGCAGAACAAGACTCCCTTTCACCACCACGTTGAACAAAAAGTATCCGGCGATCAGCACCAACGCGGCAGCAACGAGCGAGATGATCGCATACGGGATCATCTTTCCAAGAATGAGGTTCAGCGGTTTGATGGGAGAAACGTCTATCTGCTCGATGGTGTTCCGTTCTTTTTCTTTGACGATAGAGAGTGCCGTAGCAATAACACCCGTGATCGCAAGGATGAATGCGATCAATCCCGGGACGAGAAATTTCGCACTCTTCATTTCGGGATTGTACCAGATCCTCGCTTCGTAACTGACAGGGATAAAGCTCTTTCTGCCTACCTTGGAGAGATTCTGCATGATGATCTTCTGTGAATACTGCTGAGTGACCGCCTGCGCATATCCGATGATGGTCGTGGCAGAGTTCGCATCCATACCGTCCACCAGCATTTGGATGTGCGCCTGACGGCCGGCGATCAGTTCTTTGGAAAAGTCCGGCGGGATGACAAGAACGAGTTTCACTTTCCCTTCGT
>CAIVNT010000109.1 GCA_903907305.1 uncultured Ignavibacteriota bacterium | reverse complement strand
GCACGTTCCTCGTCCAGATAGAACATCGCATCGATGATCACCGTCCGAAGTTCTTCATCCGAATCGATCCATTCCCCGACAAGATGAGCGAACAGATCAGCACGTGCCTGCTGTATCTCCTCATCATCCGTTACGGCAAGTTCGCTCAGCTGCGGCAAAATGTAATCGATCGCTGTCTTTTTCTGGTCGCGCTGGAACGTAGGATATTTCTTTGTCAGTGCTACGAAGGATCGGCCGCCCCCCTGAAGATTGTTGAGGATCAGCTGATCGAGCTGGTCGTTCCTGCCGATCAAATTCAGGACATGCGCTTCCACATCCGCATCCATCATGCTCAGCAACGCTTTGGTCGCAACGATCACGATACGGGTATCGTCATCCTGCAGCGCTGTTTTAAAATGCTCTACCAGTGATGTGAATTCCGAAAGCACGATCTCATAGCGTTCTGCAATACAGACCAAGGCGAACAGATAGATATTCCGCATCTTTCCGGTGCTGCTGTTGCAATGCTCAACGATGGCCTTCAGAACAGTAGGATTTCCGGTGGAGGCGAGTGCTTCAACAATGGCGAAATTGACAAGAAGTTCATCCCCTTCCGGAGCGTTCATATCATTCAATTGCGACAGAAGGAATGGTGCGGCGGATTCATGTCCGATCTTTCCCATCGCTTCCACAACCACAACACGGGAGTATTCATACGTGGAGAAGATCATCGCAAGGATCGGCACTACAGACGGATCTTTGATGTTCCCGAATGCCTCCACAACAGCAAGGATCACATTGTCATCCAGGTCGTTCGCCAGCATGGACAATGTCGGGATCGCTTTCGGATCACCGATAAGTCCCAACGTATCGATCGCAAGCTTCCGCACATCGTGATTCGGGTGGATCGCATAATACAGCAGCGGTTCAACGGAGAATTCACCGAACTGCAGGAGCAGATTCGACGCCAGATTCCTGGTGACAAAACTGCTGTCCACCAGATATTCCGCTACGGCGAATGATGCGCTTTTGCTTTTCATATCCAGCAGAGCACGTGCCGCTGAATCGCGCACTCCTTTATCCTTATCCTGCAGCGCAAGAGCGAGCGCAGAGGAGACGATCACACTTTGTGCAGAGGATAGATTCTCCGCTGCTTGCCTTCGAACGTCTGCATCCGGACTGGAAAAGAGTTCGACTATTTGCTGTTTGATCTCGTCATGGATCATAATGGTTCCATTATTTATTTTTATTGAGGAACGACCGCTTCTGTCATTAGTTTTGATATGCGATCGGTCAACTGTTCAGCAGTGATGGGCTTGACCAGATAATCACTGATCTTTAGTTTTACAAGTTTTTGAATCAGGTCCTTATCCCGAAGTGCAGACATGATGATCACCGGAATATCTTTCCACCGTTCCTCTCCTCTCAACTTCTCCAGAAAATCCTGACCGCTCATCACCGGCATCCACAGATCGAGCATGATGATATCCGGCGTCATTTTCTCGAGCGCACGCAATGCCTCAACGCCGTTCTTTGCTTCCACGACCGTTGCGTTCAATCGTTTGATAAAGGCAAGACGAAGGAACACCCGGAAGACATCATCATCATCAATCAGCAGAACATTCATGATCTCACTTAATGTTGTTTGTGCATACTATGGACGGACAGATGGAACGAGCAGGATTTGAAATGCAGTTCTCCTCTTTCCGTCCACTGATGTCCGCACTCAACGCACCGTTCACCACGGTATGCAAAGGCATGGAAAAAATCGATCATATGTTGTGTTATGACCGGAATTTTTTTGGTTGACTGCGGATGTTGTTGGCTTGATGTTCTCATTGTATCCCCCTTGTTGAATAACATACTCGCTGTTTCGAAACTCTAATTCAGATACTGTGCCAACATTTTTTTATTCGAAAATCCCGTATTTCAATAGGATTTGAACTTTTTCGGAGGAGGCAACCTTTTTTCAGTTTCAGCACTGGTGGATATTAACCAGATGAATACTATTCAAAAATGACGATTTACAGTGAAATTTCGATTCGAAGACCATTCACTACCACATCGTTCACATCCATTGATGCGGAAGGATTGACAATATACTGCACGTTATACTGCACGGCGAGCCAGGGAGTTAGTTTTCCCCGATAGGTCACTTCATGTGCTGCTTCGAATGATGCCATCGATTCACCGTGAAAACTGCTCAACTTTTGAAAGTCCGACCCGAATGAAGCATACGCAAAGGCATAACCGATCTCATCTTCGTCTCTTCCGTCGAACGGTCCTTTATAGGTAAGACCTGCACCGAAATGGGAACGGATTAAATTCACATGATCATTTGTAATCCCGAATCGGGTGAAGATATTCAAACCGCCCCCCTGTTCATCCGGTTCTGTATAGAGTGACCGGTCGAACAGCAGATACGCTCCGGCATTATCCTTCCGCTCAAAATATTGTTCGAGACCATCAACAGCACAGACATCCGCAAACGAACCGGTGTAGTACCATACTCCTGCCGCACACTTGAGTGACCCGGACTGTACATACGCTGCTTCACCGATCAGAAAATATCCGTCATCCCCATTCAGCGTGAGGTCGAAACTATTGCAATTGTCCGGCGCCCCCGGACGTCCGTCGAAGACCGCAGCTGAATACGAGATCTTTCCTTCGGGAGCATACCGCAGTCTCATTGCAAGCGCCGTATTCGGGAAGACCGATGGTCCATTCAAGCCGGTTTGCCCCAGATCAATCCCCACACCGTGAGAACCATTCAGAAAGAGTGCAGAAGAAGGAGTGACATAAAACTCCGCATTCAAGTCGAAGACGCCGACAAGAAATGAGAGATCGACAGAAGGGAATGACTGTTCGAACCAGCATTGATAGAGTTTGAAGGTCTTATACCCTTCGATATTACTCACCATCTGTATGTCGCCGACATCGTTGCTGATACTATTACCGTTGTTGCCAAGGAAATGGATAAAAAAGGCGGCATCGGAAAGTCCCGCAAGTTTGGAAAGATCCGCTGTTGCTGTCAGGTCCGCATTGAGGAGATGTTCTGAGCCCTTCCGGTTCCCGCCGTTCATGACACGCCAAAACTCGTTCTTGATCACTGCAGAGAGTGTGATGCCATAGTCCTGGGGAATGGATATGGGTTTTGTTGTTCGGGGAATATCAGGTGACGCGGATTCATCGTGCTTCACCGTTTCATTTACCGGTTCCGCTTGCGGTTGATCAAGGTAGGCTTGCTGCTGCTGTGCGGAAGATAAGAGACCGCACATGATCGTGATCATGAAAATAATTCGGGGGATCATGGTTCATTTCTCCTGTTTGATGCATCAATTTCCCGTCGCTATTAATCGGAGTTTCGGTTTACTTGTAAGATCGTTCACCACATTTGTCAATGCTTTCCCAAGTTTTTCAATAGGATGGACCTCTGTTGCGATACGAAGATCGATGACGCTTTTCGGCATGGATGGCAGTATGGCCGTGGCCGGATCCTGCGCAAGCACCGTTCCGCCGGAAGCGGCGATGTAACCGGAACCGATAGTACCGTCCTTTCCCATTCCGCTGAGAACGACGGAAATAGCAGAAGTTCCAAATGCGGAACCGATGCTGCGGAAGAGCGGATCCGCAGCCGGTTTACAATAGTTCTCCGGCGGATCATCGATCAACCGCAATACATCACTGTTTGGATCGATGATCATATGAATATCACCGGGTGCAATGTAGATGTTCCCGGGAGAAAATCTCATCCCATCCTCGCCGATGAACACACCCATCGGCGTGATCTCCTGCAGACGGAGCGCGAACGACCTGAGCATCCAGGCCGGACCGTGCTGAACAAGAAAGAATGCAGCATTGGTGAACTTTGGAATATCGGGGAATAATTTCATCAGTGTCTGTGGACCGCCCGTACTTGAGGCAATACCGATACCGATCATAGATCGTCTCGAAGTTGTATTCCGCGAAGCGATGATCTTTGAAACACCTTTCCCCTGCTTGCTGCGAAGGATCCCATTTCGTAAGGACTGAAGAAGCGGATCACGAAAGAACGGTTTGGTGATGAAATCATCCGCGCCGGCATCGAGCGCTTTCTTCATCGCTTCGTCGGTGGAGATCGCCGTTACCATCAGGATGTACGGAGGATCGCTAAACCGTTTCCGGATGTTCGAGATCAATTCGATCCCGTCCATCTTCGGCATCATCCAGTCGGTAATGACGGCATCGAATTCCTCCGACTTCATTTTCACCAAAGCTTCTTCGCCGTTCACTGCTTCAACCAACGTGAATTCAGTCCCTTTGATGATCTTTCGGAACATAATGCGGACCATCGCATCATCCTCCGCTAAGAGTATTTTCATACCTCTTCCGTCCTTTGTTCCATGATATCGTTCTTCAATTCCTGTAACGCCTGTACCACCTTCTTCGAAAGGGTATTCACACTGGCGCTTGCCTCGCGGGCTTCATTCTTCCGTCCGTCATTGTACAATCGGACGACATCTTTCAGAACAGCATGCAGTTTTTCGTGTGCCGTACCGAGTTCCTGGAAGTGGTAGTTGGATTTATACCGAGTCTGCCCTTCCTCGTAATACCACTTCCCGAGTTTGCACTGCAGGTGGGTCGTTACTTGGTCCACAGATAAATGTTCTTTGCCGTTCAGCAGGTTCTGGACACGGGTCTTCCATTGATTATGTGCTTCAATGGCGGCATCGATATCGAAGGATTCACTCTTCTGACGTTCAGGAACAAGCCTTCCGCCCGGCGCAACGGCAAGACTCGTGCCTCGTCCGCGAAGATGTTCGTTGTTCCCGAAGAGGACAAATTCCATCACCATGGATGACAGCGTTGTGGTGATCTGTGCGACATCCTCTGCGGAACGGGAGATCTGCTCGATGGCATGCGCATTCTCATTGGTAACGGATGATATGCCGACGATATTCCTGCTGATCTCGTCACTTGCTTTTGCCTGCTGTGCATTTGCTTCAGCGATCTGTGTGATCATCTCGGTGACTTTGTTGACGATCGTAACGATCTCCGTCAACGCATTCCCGGCCTCTTTTGCAAGGACCCGTTCCTCTTCAACGTTGCGTGTCCCTTTTTCCATGGCATCGACCGCAGTTGTAGTCTCTTCCTGGATCTTGCGGATCATCATCGCTATCTCTTTCGTTGCGCGGGTTGTCCGCTCGGCCAGTTTCCGTACTTCATCGGCAACGACAGCGAATCCACGACCCTGTTCACCGGCACGCGCCGCTTCAATAGCGGCATTCAATGCAAGCAGATTGGTCTGATCCGCAATATCGTTAATGGTACCGACGATCTCGCCGATCTGAACGCTCGACTTCCCAAGCGTGTGGATGGTGTCGGCGGAACTTCGGACGATCTCACTGATCTTTTCCATACCGTGGACCGTTTTCTGTACCATCGAACCGCCGTGTTCAGCGGCATTCTTCGCCTGCTGCGCTGTGTGGACGGCGATCTGTGCATTCTTGGAATTATCCCCGATGGTCAGGGTCATTTCTTCCATGGCGCTGGCCACTTCGGAGGATTGCGTGGATTGTTCTTCTGCACCGGCCGCCATCTGCGTCGTACTCGAACTGATGGTAGAACCGGCGTGCGCAGCTTTTTCCGCCGCGTCGTTCACCGCACGCATCTTCTGGTTGAGATTCTTCACCGAAAGATTGAATCCGTCGAACAGTTTTCCCATCTCATCATCCTTCTCTGAATCGACCGATACGGTGAGGTCGCCGTGAGAGAATCTTTCCATTGCGGTAAGCAGTTCAGCAGTCTTGGTGCTGAGATATTGTTTGTCGTGTTCTATAAGTTTTTCACGGTGTTCCTGTTCCTGCAATGCCTGCTGTACCTGGATCGCCGTCTTGTTCAGCATCCCTTTCAATCCTTCGGGGATCGGTTTTCTGAAATATTTTCCTTTGCTTGAGTATTCAATGGAAGTGATGATCTCCTTCAACAGGGTCTCGATCTGATCGACCATATCATTGAAATCCCAGCACAGTGCACCAATTTCATCCTGTTCGTTGATATTGGTGATACGTTCCACGAACTGTCCTTCGGCGATCATTTTAGAAACAGAACTGATCTTCTTGATGGGTCTTGTAATATAACCGACGAG
>CAIVNT010000108.1 GCA_903907305.1 uncultured Ignavibacteriota bacterium | reverse complement strand
TGAATATACCGTCAGCAGTCTGCCGAATACCGCCAAGGTTGACAAATCCATCACATCAACATTGGTAAATTTCACACTCAGCTACCGATTTTGAAATCGGACAACTTTATTCTACGAATGCACACGAACGCCGCTCTTTAGCGGCGTTCCTATTTAACAGTTGAGTTTCACTCATAGTTTCAATAGTTTACGCTTAGTTATTATTGGGGAATCCTCGTTATGTTTGGCAAGAAACCAACCGTTATATCGAACGATCAGCAGCGCGACCTTATTTCAAAACATCTTCGATTCGCCGACGAATTGGTCCGTGCGAAAAATTATGAGGGAGCGTTAGAAGAGACCCGTAAGGCCCTTGTGATCGATCCGAAGCATTCGCTGGCCCGATCATTTCAGCAGCGGATCATGCTCATCCAGAAACAGAATGCTGACCCGAATGACCATTTGCCGAAGGGGAAGTCACAGGATGAGATCATGCAGCTGATCACACAGATGTTTTCTGTGGCGGAGCAAATGATCTCGAAACATCTGTATCAGGAAGCACTCAAAAAGATCGCTGAAGTATATTCGCTGGATCCCGGAAATCATTTTGCGAAGGCGTATTCCGACCGTATCGAACAACTGATGATGGAGCAGGAACAGATCGGTCGGAAGGTCTTTAAGGATGCAATTGAGAATAAAAAACCAGAGCCGGGCGCTGTCGGAACCGTGGACATGGAACGCGGCAGTTTGATGATGTATGAAGAGATGATGAAAGAAGTTTGGTTCGATGGCAAAGTGACCGAAGAAGAAGAGACGGAATTGTTATCGGTCCGGGAAATATTCAATATCACTATCGATGAACATCATATCATTGAACGGAAAGTGAAATTGAAATCATATATTGAAGCACTGAAACTTGCGTGGAAGGATGGAGTCGTCACCGACATGGAACGGCAGGTGTTGGAATTGATGCGCCGGCGGTATGGTATCACGAACGAAGAGCATGCGTCCATCGAACAGGAAGTGCACGACGCAAAAAAAGGGATGAAGCCGAAATCCAGGATACTTATTGTTGAGCCGGATAAGAATCAATTGGTCGCTGTGATGCGTGCACTTCAGGCGAGGAATTTCGAAGTGGTGCTTGCCGGGCGTGCGGAAGATGCGCTCCAGGTGATGATCAAAGAACATCCCAGTTTGATCGTGAGTGAAGCGGTGTTTCCGGCCGGCGGACTCGACGGATTCGGATTGTATAAAAAAGTGCAAGAGCATCCTGCGTTGAAAGGAACGCCGTTCTTCTTTATGACCGATCCGAAAAGTCAAAAAATGTTCCACGCCGCGATGCGCCTGGGATTCGATCTTTGTCTGACGAAACCGCTCGATATCGAATTGCTGATTGCCGCGATTGAAGGCCGACTGGTCCTCCGATAATTCACGCACGATTACATGCCGCGACACCGTTCAACAATAACCGAAATTATCACACTGATTGCACGGCAATTGCAGGGAACGTATTCCGTGCGCATGGGCGGATACGAATCTGCGCGGTTCCATCCGCGAATTGTCGCTGGTTGATTTTTGTCTCTGTCCGTCGGAGATTAGAATTAATATTCGAAAGATTGTGGTCCACTGCGCCAACCGGAAGTCTATCGTGCGGCGACAGTTGACCGGGGAAAAACAGGGTTCTTTTCTGCTAAAAGGAGACAATTTTTTCCTGCATCATCAGGAACGGA
>CAIVNT010000107.1 GCA_903907305.1 uncultured Ignavibacteriota bacterium | reverse complement strand
TCGAAGGAAAAACCCGATGGCTGCTGTTGCGTTCATCCGAAACGGAACCACTTATTCGAATTTATGCAGAGGGCGAATCGGAAAAAGAAGTTCAACAAATCCTCATATCAGGAATTGCACTTATTGCTAATTAAACAGGGACAATGAAGAAGATAATCGATAAACATAACGCAGCTGAACTATTAAAGAATCTCTCCGACGAATTTGCCGTCGTAAAGAATCCGGAATACATCCATCCCGAATTCGAACTGTATCCCCTTGCGCCGAAACTGACTTCCCCGCTGGATTCTCTTTCCGCTGCGGTGATGGACATGGACGGCACAACAACGACAACTGAAGAACTCTGCATCCATTCGCTCGAGTTTATGATAAGGAAGATGTCCGGGAAGATGACGACAGAGTCATGGAAGGGACTTGATCACACCCTTGATTACCCGCATATCATCGGGAACAGCACAACCAAACATGTGGAATATCTTATCACCAAATATCATTCTTTACTTATTGATGAGAATATTAAAGGATCATATTTCTACGCAGCAATATGGACCCTTCTTTCCGGCAACGACAGCAAACGAAAAGAAGAAGTCATCATCAATCTCAATAATTTGAATCTTTCCGGCATCCTCGGTGATGGATTTTATAAGGATCTCTCGGCAAAGAATACTTCCCTTGCAGATCTGGAACATGAAATATCGGAATATTTTCTCCAGCGCTTTTCCGACAGATTCCCTTCGTTGTTCAAAACAGACCTTGTTAAGATTGCTATCGATATTTATTACCAACGGTACCATGAGATATTGCAGCGCATTAAAAGGGGCGAAAGTAAGAATATTTCCATCGAACTTTTCAATGACCCGAACAAACGATTGATCCAGCCGATGCCGGGTGTATTATTTCTTCTCTGTCTTTTGAAAGGATGGCTCGGAAACGAAGCGGAAAATCTTGCCGACAGACTTATTGAAGATTACCACGTAAAATCAGGAAAACAATTTGACATCCTTGATCCGGCAGAAATAAAAAAGAGAATTAAATCATTAGGCCTTTATTTCGAAAAACATCCCGCGAAAATTGCTATCGTCACATCGTCGATCTTTTATGAGGCGGATATCGTCATGGGCGAGGTCTTCAATGTTTTAACAACGCAACTGAATGACCTCGCGATCTCATCCGCACGGAAAGAACTGATACGGCAAAAACTGTCCGGTTACAGGAATGTCTATGACGCGTTTATTACCGCAAGCGATTCTACCGAGATCCGTCTGAAACCGCACCGTGATCTTTACTGCATTGCCCTTCATCAATTGAATGTTCCTGCTGCAGACTTTAAGAACGTAATCGGTTTCGAGGACAGCGAAAGCGGAACGATTGCCATCCGCGCCGCCGGTATTGGCCGGTGCGTTGCCGTTCCTTTTGCTCAAACGAAGGGCCATAATTTTGATGCGGCTGCGGTCGTTTGCACAGGGGGTGTTCCCGAGATCGTTCTTTCATACAATCTTTTTTTCAAATCGTAACTTCTCCGTATATCGTTAGAACTATGGACAAAAAAATATTTCATGTGATTTCAAATACGCACTGGGACCGCGAATGGCGTTTCCCTTTCCAGCGCAACCGGCAAATGCTTGTTGAAATGATCGACGAAGTAATCTCTATCTTGGAAAAGGATCCGACTTACCGGGCCTTCCATCTGGACAGCCAGTCCATTGTTGTCAGGGATTATCTGGAAGCAAAGCCTCACATGAAGGAACGCTTCAATAAACTTGTTAAGGAAGACAGGTTATTGATCGGACCGTGGTACATTCTGCCGGACGAATTCCTTGTCGGCGGAGAGAATCTCATCCGTAATCTTTTACTCGGACATAAAATAAGTGCAGCGCACGGCGGCGTTTCAAAAGTCGGGTACTCCCCGTTTTCATGGGGTCAGATATCCCAGTTGCCGCAAATCTATAAAGAGTTCGGTATCGATCTGATCATGTTCTACCGAGGTGTCAATTCGATAGACAGTCCCAAAGCGGAATTCCTGTGGGAAGGTGCAGACGGCACCCGGTCGGTAACATCACGCTTCTCCACCATGCCCCGCTATAATTTTTATTTTTACATTTATCGTCCGGTCATTCACAACGAAGGATTCGCGGATGTGGAATACCCTTGGTCGCGCGGAGGCGTTCCTTTCCATTTCGCCGATGCTCAGCAGCATGACGAGGACTTTTTCATCATCCAGCCGCTGGATCTCTATCATCCCGAGTTGATCGAACCGCAGGTGAATGCAATCATCAAAGACCAGGCGGGTGATTTTACAACGAAACACGTCATCTGGATGGAAGGACACGATTCGAGCGGACCGAATCATAAAACGGCGCGCATTCTGCAGGACATAAAAAAGAAGATGCCTCACATCGATGTCGTTCACAGCACATTACGTGAATACGCAAAGGGATTGATAGAGAGTGTCGATACACACAAATTAAAGATCGTTACCGGAGAGCGCCGGAGCGCGCAGTTCGACCGGCGCAGCGGAAACTTATACGGATACACGACATCGGCGCGGATGTTCCTGAAACAAAAAAACTTCGATGCCGAACGCTGGCTGCAGTTCTACGCCGAACCGTTCACGATATTTTCCGGAATGCTCGGCAGAGACATCAATGATTCCTATATCGATATTGCGTGGGAATTGCTCCTGCAGAATTCCGCCCATGATTCCATCGGCGGCTGCAGTCTCGATGAGATTCACGATGATATGATGCATCGCTATAAACAATCTGTCGAAATATCAAAAGGGGTCTTTGAGCGGTCTGTCAAACATATTGTCAAACATATTGATATGTCCGGTTTCAATAAGGATAATACTGAGTTATTCCTCGTTGCGTTCAATCCGAACAATTATCAGCGCAGCGAGATCGTCGAGTCGGTCATTGATATTCCGAAAGAATTCGACAAGGGAGATTTTGATCTCGTTGATGAAAAAGGAAATCTCGTTGAAATTCAGCACACCGGTAATTTCGATTTCCAACCGGTGCTGGAACAGATGATCGACCGTCCTATGTATTTCAATATGAGACGGTATAAATCTCTCCTTCATCTGAAAGACATTCCTCCCTTTGGTTACTCAACCGTTAAGATCATTCCCTCCGGAACATCATCGAAAAAGAATATCTCCGCCATCGCTGCGCTCAGAAATAAACTGCCAATTCTGGAGAATGGATCTATTTCAGTAAAGATACATTCAAACGGAACATTCACCGTGCAGGATAAGATCAACAAATCTGCATTCAAAGAGATCGGATATTTCTTCGATGAAGGAGAAGCGGGACATGCCTGGGTGCACGAATCAGTGAAGCCGTGCGTAGATACACTGAAATCTAAACCGAAAATCACGATCGTTGATAACGGACCGCTCAGCGCAACATGCAGAATCCTTCACAAACTGAAACTACCGGTCGATCTTAAAGCCCGAAGCTCAAAGCCAAAGCAATTTAGCATTGTGGAGATTGAACTGTACGTAACGCTGACAAAGAGTTCGCAGCGGGTCGATCTTAAAGTGAACGTCAATAATACGGCGGAGAGTCATCGTCTGCGCATGATGTTCCCCACTTCGCTGAATGCACAATTTTCCTACGGCGAAGGACAATTTGATGTAGTGAAGCGTACACTGGAACGGCCGAATACGAAAGAGTGGATCGAACAACCGATGTACGACTTTCCGATGCATCACTTTGTGGATATTACTGATGGAACACGCGGCGCAGCTGTATTGGTGAACGGATTGAAGGAATACGAAGTGCTGAATGATAAAAAGAAGACGTTGGCCATCACGCTGCTCCGAGGGTTTGAATTCATCATCGCCCCGAGTTCCCGCCAGGATTACACATATCAAAAAGGTTCGCAATGCCTTGGCAAACAGACATTTGACCTCTCATTCTTCCCGCATCAACATGATTGGGATAAAGGGAATGTCTATAAAGAAGCATTGAATTTCAACAATGCGCTCCGTCTGGTCCAGACCGGACGAACTTCCGGAACGGTTCCTTCTTCAACATCATTCATTCAAATAGAACCGGAACAATTGATCTTCAGCGCAATAAAAAACAACGCTGCCAATGAAAAGAATGTGTATGTGCTGCGGATCTACAATCCAACCGAAAACAGATTGTCGGGCTGCATTCGAACATTATTCGCCATGGACAAAGCTTCGTTATTGACTCTGGAAGAGAAGTTCATTTCATCCATCGACGTGCGCGCTCATCACACATTTGATATTACCGTAGAATCAAAAAAAATACAAACTATACAAATTCAATTTCATTCATAATTTTCAGACTGTCCAATGATCAATAATAAATACGGTCACCTGACCGAAAACAACAGAGAATATGTCATCACCGATCCCCGCACTCCCCGTCCATGGTTCAATTATATGTGGAATGAACATTACGGCGGATTGATCTCGCATACCGGCGGCGGATTCAGCTTTCTTGACTGCCCGCGCGATAACCGCATTACGCGCATGCGTTATAATTGTCTGCCGTGGGATCGTCCGGGCCGCTACGTTATGGTGAAAGATACCGTGTCGGGAAAATATTGGTCATTAAGCTGGGCGCCGACGATCGATCTTAAATATGACAAGTACGAATGCCGGCACGGTCAGGGATACACGAAGATCACCACCGAGATCAACGGAATACGCGGCGAGATCACTTATTTTGTTCCAACGGATGTGAACGCGGAAATATGGAGCGTGCGTCTGACAGATCTTACCGGCGCTCAACGATTATTAGAGGTCTATTCGTTTACCGAATTGATGATGGGAAATGCGTTGAACGATATCATCAATCAGCCGAACGACAAGCACTTCACCGATATCCATTTTGATAAAGAACATGAAACACTGGTTTCAACGCGCCGGTATTGGGTGCTGAATAAAAAAGTCTCCGTCGTACAACCGAACATCGATTGGAAATATAAACTCTATTTCACCAGTACGTTGCCTGTTACAGGATTTGACGGCAGTCTGGATACATTCATCGGCCGGTGGAGGTCTGAATCAAATCCTATTGCCATTGAGACTGGTACAATGGGCAACACCGAGATCACGGCCGGCGATCCTGTTGCCGCCATTCAGTCGAAGATCGAATTGAAAGCAAATGCATCCGTTGACTTTGCCACCATTTTGGCGATCGTCCCAAAAAGTGAAGAAAAGCCATTCGAGTCCGTGAAATGGAATGAACTGAAAAAGATCGATACGATCCATCATAAATTACAGCAGGTGAAACAAAAGTGGGATACATATCTTGGACATGTTACTGTGGAAACTCCGGATGAAAAAATGAATGCAATGATGAACGTCTGGAATCAGTACCAATGCGCTGTCACTTTCGATATGGCGCGGAATTCCGGCTATTATCACGGCGGACTGTTATTCGGCACAGGAATGCGCGATCAGTTCCAGGATATTCTCGGAATGGTGATTGCAAATCCCGAACGTGTACGGGCACGGTTGCTGAACGCATTGCGGTTTCAATTCAAGAACGGTTCAACACTGCACAATTTCTTTAAGATGACCGACAGCGGAGAAAAAACCAACCACTCCGATACGCCGTTGTGGATCCCGTTTGGCCTGATAGAATATCTCAACGAAACTGCCGATTTTTCCATCCTGGACGTAGTCGTCACATTTTACGACGAGGGTTCGGGCACGGTGTACGAACATCTGGTGAAAGCATTGGACTTTGCAATCTCGGCAACAACTGAACGCGGACTTCCAAAGATCATGAACGGCGATTGGAACGACACGCTGGATCATATCGGTCCGCTTGGAAAAGGGGAAACGGTCTGGGGAGGCTTTTTCCTCGGCTACATGCTGAAAAAATCATTCGAATTGCTCGATCTTCGCAAAGATACCGCAACCCGTCAGCGGTGGGAACAGTTCTATACTAAACTTGAAAAAGTGATCAACGATGTCTGCTGGGACGGTGAATGGTATTTGCGCGCGTTCCGCGACAATGGTGAATCGGTTGGTTCCCATAAATACAAACAGGGAAAGATCTTCATCAACGCGCAAACATGGTCTGTCATTTCCGGTCTTGCACCGAAGGAACGGGCCGACAAAGCGCTCGCATCAACCAAAAAGCACCTCGGCACTCCGTACGGTATTCAGATTGTTTGGCCTTCATACACCGAAGTCGAGGATACAATCGGATTGATCAGCCGATGCGTTCCCGGGAAAAAAGAGAACGGCGCGGTCTTCAATCATGCCTCCTCCTGGTTTATCCTCGCATCAATCATCAACGGCGATGTCGAATCCGCTTTTGATATTTATTCGAAAATGCTTCCGTTCAATTCGTCCGCAAATATCGACCGCTATGAAACAGAACCGTACGTCTTTGCGGAATATCTTACCAGTCCGGACCATGAAACAGAGAATCAGGCAAGTCACTCATGGCTGACCGGAACAGCAGTTTGGATGTACCGCATTGCATTGGATTATATCATTGGCTTCAGAACCAGTCTGCGCGGAATCACCTTCGCGCCGAATATTCCGTCGCATTGGAAATCCTTCAAAGCCGAGCGCTCATTCAGAGGCAAGCGTATATTGCTGACTGTTACAAATCCCGACGGCGTAAATTCCACGATCAAATCTATTAACGTAAATGGAAAAGAAGTTCAATCAGCGTTTATTGATGTCTCGTTGGTGAAAGAGGCAACTATTACTGTTGAAATAATTCTCGGTCATAAATAAAAATCCTTATGAAAAAATTTCTCGTGCTCCTTTTTTTGTCTTCTCAATTCGTATTTCCGCAAACGATCACCTGGCAGGATGTTACGGCGAACTACATACTCCCGCAAGGAATAAAAGTGTTCCACGGCAGTAGAACATCCCCAATTCTCAGCATTTGGTATCTTGATGCCGATCTCAATAATTCCAAACTGGCGGTACGGCCGTATGTTTCCGGCACAAGCATGACACTTCCTTCGTTCACCGCAACAGTTGGTGCGTATGCAGCCGTCAACGGCGGATACTTCGGCGGCGGCGTACCGTATTCGGCGGTGATCTATCCGAACGAAGTGAAAGCCTCAAACGTACAATCTGTAACGAGAAACTCCTTATCCTACCCGGTCATCCGCAGTTTCTTCGGGATGAAAAAGGACAGATCACTGAACGTCGACTGGATCTATCAGTTCGGCAATGCGATGACCGATATCTATACGTTTCCTCAGCCGCTTCCATATGTCAGCAACGATCCTACACCAAGATCGGTACCGCTCAAAAGTGCTGGAACAGTCTATTCCGATCTGCTCGTCGGAATCGGCGGCGGTCCGATGCTGATTAAGGATAATACCATTAACGTCACATACAATCAGGAACTGATGTGGGGCTCAGGCGTCGGCGAGACGAACGGCGACCCAAGAACTGCGGTTGGTTTTACGGTGGACAAACATGTGATCATAATGACTGCTGACGGAAGACAGACAGGAAGTGCCGGAGTCGGATTAACGGAACTTGCCGAGATCATGAAAGGATTGGGTTGTGTCGGCGCAATCAACTTGGACGGCGGCGGATCAACACAGATGGCGGTACAAAATCAGTATATCAATTCCCCTTCCGAACAACGGGCGGTGCCGTCGATCTTTGCGATCGTCAGCACCGATTCGCTGAACCTTCCCAAAGATCCTCTCTTTCAAAAGATCATCGATACCGGTGATACGAGCGCCACAGCAATCGGCGGTGGCTGGTTCGAAAGCGCCAATCCCGGATACTGGGGAACAACAAAATCGATGCTGCACGGCATCGGTACCGGAAGCACGTCATTTGAATTCAGGCCGCATCTTCCTGCCAAAGCTGTTTATGATCTGTACGGCTGGTGGGTTTCCAGTTCAAACAGAAGCACTGATACCCCCTTCATCATTACCCGAAATGGTGGAACCGACACCGTTCGCGTTGACCAGACAGCAAACGGGTCATCGTGGAAACGGATCGGAACGTATGAGTTCAGCGGAACATCGGCGGATAGAGTAACGGTCTCCGATGCGGCAAAAACAAATTCATATGTTGTTGCCGATGCGATCAAGTTTGAATCATTCGATCCGAATGTGGTGACATCAGTAAACCGCCGTGCATCAGGAACATCAGATCTCTCGTTTGAATTGTTTCAGAATTTCCCCAACCCGTTCAATCCTTCAACGATCATACGTTATTCGCTGTCGAAAGAATCGAACGTGTCCGTAACGATCTTTAATGCCCTGGGATCCGAAATAAAGCATCTGCTGAATGAACACCAGACACCGGGAGAGTATCATATCCGTTTCGATGCGTCGGGTCTTTCTGCCGGGGTGTATTTCTACCGGATACAAACTTCGGAACAGAGCAGAACAAAAAGCATGCTCTTCCTTAAATAATGTATCGTGGTCTTTGCGGGACGATGGACTAGGTATTTTTACATCAATTTCGAAAGAACATTGCTCCACTGCGTATAACCTTCGTCAGTAAGGTGCAGTCCATCGTCAGTGAATTCATTTCTTAACATTCCCAGAGCATCGGTAAAATGTTCATGCAGATCGAAGAAGGTGCAGCCAAGTTCAACCGACTGTTGCTCAATTTTATTGTTCAATTCATTGATGCGTTCGTTGGGCCTCGGTTCATTTTTTCTTGTCGGGAAGATTGAAGTAAGATAGATCGTTGATCCTTTCGCAAAGAGGCGGATCGCTCCGACAATATTCTGAATGTTCATCAGAATGAATTCGTCCGTTCGCTCTCTTGCCAGATCATTCGTTCCGATACACAAAAATATAACATCCGGCTGAGTGTGGAACCATTCTTTCTTGATTCGTTCAAGACACTCAACAGTGCTGTCTCCGGAAACACCGTAATTAATGATCGTATCCTCCGGAAAATATCGCTTCGTATCAAAACCGGCAGTGATCGAATCCCCGATCATCACAACTGATTTTTTCATCAATAATCTCCTTCCCACCGGATATGTGCATTTGACCTAACAATATTCATATAATTTTTCTTTACCATTCTGCAATAAAAGACTAACTTTCATCGCTATTCTATTAAAATATACATTGGTGTTGCGGCTCGCTGTGAATAAACCCCGATTGGGGAATGATCGCTAACGTCTGAAATCTCTAGGATGTGTTGTTTGTTTTATACAATTACACTGTGCTGCTTTGACTATAGAAAGTATGAAAATATTGCCAAATCTCTGCAGAAAAATATCCGCCGGAATGCTGATCCTTGTGGTCATTTCGCTAACGTTTGGTCAGACAAAAAAAGTAAAATTTGACCGCATCTCCATTGAACAAGGACTTTCCCAGAGTTCTGTGTTCTCCATGATGCAGGATAGCAAAGGATTCCTCTGGTTCGGCACGCTGGATGGGCTGAATAAGTATGACGGATATACGTTCACTGTCTATAAATCCGATCCGCGAAATCCCAACACGCTCAGCAATAATACCATCGTCAGAATCTTTGAAGACAAACAGGGATTTTTGTGGATCGGCACGCTCGGCGGCGGATTGAATAAATTTGATGAAAGCACGGAACGCTTCACACGGTACCGCTACGATCCGAAGGATGAAAAAAGCATCAGCAACGACAATGTCCGCTCGATATTTCAGAATGCAGCCGGTCAGCTCTGGATCGGCACAAATAATGGACTTAACAGATATGATTTCCGTAACGACAGTTTCATACGATATACTCACTCGGATTCATCCTCGAACAGCATAAGCAATAACGTTATTTGGTCGATCTTTGAATCAACGTATGAACCGGGAATTCTCTGGATCGGAACATACAATGGATTGAACCGGTTTGAGACAGGAAAGGGATATTTTTCCGTCTATAGGAATGATCCAATGAATAAAAAAAGTCTCAGCAATAATTATATCTGGTCGATTATTGATCACGATAGCGGCAGTCTATGGATCGGCACCAATAACGGATTGAATCTCTTCGATAAGAAAAAGCATACGTCGGTAAGTTTTCTTCATGATCCGCAGAACAGACAAAGCATCAGCGGAAATAATGTGTGGACTCTTCTGAAAGATCATCATGGAACCGTTTATGCCGGTACGCTCGACGGCGGTTTGAATAAAATTGTGCAGCTAAACAACGGAACGGACTATTCATTCATCAATTACGTTCACGATGCCGCGGACCCGTACAGTATAAGCCACAATTTCGTCTGGTCCATTTATGAAGATCGTACCGGCATCATCTGGCTCGGAACGGATGTAGGATTGAACAAACTGGATCCGAATGCTGCTAAATTTTTGCACTATAAAAGCGAACCGCACGATCCGTTCAGCCTCAGTAACAATGAGATCACGGCAATATACCGCGACCACAGCGGAGTGTTGTGGATCGGAACACGCGCCGGCTTGAACAGATTCGACGAAAAGAATGAACGGTTCATTCATTATAAGCACGATCCCCGGAATCTTTTCAGCATCAGTAATAATTATATCCGTTCGATCAATGAAGACCGGCAGGGAACATTATGGATCGGAACGAACGGCGGCGGCTTGAACAAATATATCCGGTCGAAAAATATTTTCCACAATATGCGGAACGGCAACATCACCACCGGGATCAGCAGCAATGACATCATTCACATCCAAGAGGATGATGACGGCACTCTATGGCTTGCAACGCTTGCCGGATTGAACAAATTTGATCCTGCCACAGAAAAAGTAAAATTCTATGTGAAGGAACAAAACAATCCTAAAAGCCTGAGTCACGATTATGTCTATACAACGTATGAGACTAAGGACAAAACGCTGTGGATCGGAACCCTTGGCGGTGGTCTTAATAAGTTCGACCGGGAGAGCGGAACATTTACACATTTTCTTGAAGATCCCGCCGATACAACAAGTCTCAGCAATAATAACGTCTGGTGCATTCACGAAGACAGAAACGGAACCATGTGGATCGGCACGAACAACGGATTGAATAAATTCGACAGAACGAAAAACAGTTTCACGCATTACGATGAGAACAGCGGGCTGGTGAACAATGTCATCTATGGTATTCTTGAGGATGATAAAGGGAATCTCTGGTTGAGTTCGAATAAAGGACTTTCCTGCTTCCATCCGGGAACCGGAAAGATCAGAAACTATTCAGCCGGCGACGGGTTGCAGAGCAATCAGTTCGGCGGAAATGATCATTTCAAAGATTCCCGTGGATATATGTATTTCGGCGGCATTAATGGTTTCAATATGTTCTATCCGGACAGCATCAGGGATAATCCCCATATTCCTCCGATCGTGCTCACGGATTTTCAGATTTTCAATCAATCCGTCAGCGTTGGAGAGAATTCTCCGCTTTCACACTCCATCAACGCAACACGCTCCATTACACTGGCGCACAGTCAGAATGTATTTTCCATCGAGTTCGCAGCCTTGCATTTTTCTTCGCCACAATCGAACACGTATGCATATAAAATGGAAGGATTCGATAAAAATTGGATCTCTTCGGGAACACGCCGTTTTGTCACCTACACCAATCTCGATCCGGGAAGATATGTTTTTAAGGTCATCGGGTCGAACAATGATGGTATTTGGAACAGAAACGGCGCAACAATCGACATCATTATCTCCCCTCCCTTTTGGCGAACATGGTGGTTCATCTCCTTGCTGGTGATCGTTATCCTCTCCGCCATCGTTTCGATCGTTTATGTTCAGATCCGGCATCTGCTGGCAATTGAACGGCTCCGTTTGAAGATCGCATCCGATCTTCACGATGATATCGGTACGCGCCTTACCGAAATTTCCCTTCTGAGCGACATGGTCTATCACGGTGAAACAGATGATCCCATAATTTTTAAAGATTCTGTCAGGAACATCGGCGGCATTGCGCGCGCGCTCATCGAGAATATGAGCGATATTGTTTGGCTGATCAACCCAAAGCGGGATTCGCTGTATGAATTGTTCTTGAAACTGAAGGATGGATACGAAGAGATCCTCTCCTATAAAAAGATCCTTCTGCATATCAACAATCTCAACTTCTTGGAAACATTCTTTTTACCGATGGAATACCGTAAGAATGTGTATCTTATATTTAAAGAAGCGATCAACAATTCGATCAAACACAGCGGTTGTTCGGAGATTTCGATCAACACCGAGATCGACGGCAAATACCTTACCATTACGATGTACGACAATGGAAAAGGTTTTGATGTTAATGAGCGCAGCAACGGGAACGGACTGGAGAACATGCAGAACCGCGCTGCTGCCATCGGCGGCACGCTGCGCATACAATCAAGCGCCGGAAACGGTTCGATGATAAAATTTTCTGGAAAGATTTAAGGAAAGCAGTATCCGCACAATGATCAAAGTCGTTATCGTAGAAGACAATAAAATAATCAACGAATCACTCTCATTACTGATTAACAAAGCAGCGGGATTCTCCTGTGCCGGTTCTTTCCTTGATTGCGAAAGCATGCTGAAGAAAGTGAAGGACCTGAAACCTGATATTCTTCTGATGGACATCAAATTGCCGGGAATGAACGGAATAGACGGCGTGAAGATCGTAAAAGGAATATTGCCCGACCTGAATATTCTCATGCTGACCATCCACGAAGAGAACGACCTGATCTTCGACGC
>CAIVNT010000106.1 GCA_903907305.1 uncultured Ignavibacteriota bacterium | reverse complement strand
GTGATCAATTCCGGTTCCGTCTCAGCGATTTCCGTACGGGTGACCGACACACTGCCGACCGGAATCACGCTCTTGACCTCAACGATGAATCCTTCCGCAGGAATCAACGGACGAGTTATCACCTATTCCCTCTTCAACGTCGGTGCCAATGATTCTCTTATCATAAGTTATAAGGCAGTGATCGATTCATCAATCATATCCGGAACTACAAAGATTAATACAGCAGTGATCAACACGAATGGTTTGACCAAGATCGTCACGGCATCGTTCACACCATTGAACCGACCACTCTTCACGCTTAAGAAAACCGTGAATGGCTCAAACAATAAAATGAGACCGGGAGATACTCTGGTCTATACACTCACCTATTCCAATATCGGCACCGCCACCGCAAAAGATGTCTTCATTACCGATCTCACTCCGGAGAATACAGAATATGTCTCGGGCACTGTTACAATCAATAACATTCTAAAGACCGATGCGGCATTGGATGACGAAGCATCATACAATCGTGAGATAAACACGCTTCAGATCAATATCGGGAATGTTCTTCCCGGAAATTCAGGAACGATAAAATTCAAAGTAAGCATCAGATAGCGAAAGCAGATTATTTTATGAGACTACTTCTCACATTACTCGCAATTACCCCGGTGTTGATATTCGGTCAAAACAAGACCGTTGAGATCAGACACAACGGTTATACAATATCATCTGTGTCATTAACCGGCCTATCAACAGACAATTCACCGGTGGTCATTGCCGGTGCCGTTCTTGATTCTGTCACTGCAAAAAAAGAACCTGTCCGGTTCGGTATGATCATCCGCGATAACGCAAAAAATTATTCAAAAATCATCGCAGCGGAGATCACCGACGGACAAACTGGTAAGAGTATCAGGAAGATATCGTTGGAGGAACTTTTTGGAAAAGGAAATTCGCAATGGAAGGTCAGCAATACAACCGGGACTGCGACGATGTATGAATTCACTGCTACCGGAAATACCTTCACTCTGATCAGAACTGTAGAACCTCACGCAGACAGGTCGATCCCTTCCGGAAAAGCGTTATCCATAACGTATTCGATCCGTTCTTCGATAAAGAGTTCTCTCCGACTTTCACTTTTCAGCCGAAGTGAAGGATCCGCCTCTGTCGATGGAAATATCATCCGGTTCGCTGCATTGGAGAAAATACCATTCACACCGCAACTCTTCTGCTCACCAGGACCAAACACAAAAATAACGATCGACCGGCAGGAAAAAAAGAACGGTCTTTCAGTAGTGGCTATCACAGGAACAATTGTAGAAACCGACGTGAATTCACCTCAGGAGCTCCTCAAACTGACCTTGATCGGTACGTCGGTCGGGTTCTCCTCCGGTATTGAAAAACAAGCGGCTCATATCATTCGATATTTTTCCGGGAAGAAAGCAGTCCCTGAAATGGCTGTCAACACACTGCCAAATCGAACCGGGATCCATCCGGGCGACACTGTTACCTATACCATCACTTGTCACAATATCGGTTCTGCTCCGGCAGCAGATATTTCGATCGACAATCCCGTACCCGGGAATACTCGCTATGCTGAAGGAAGCGCGTCCGGGATCGGTCAGTTATCCTACTCACGCGAGAAGGTGTCCCTCCCCAAGATCGGAACAGTAAACAATATTCGATGGAAGATCTCTGACCCGGTGTATCCGGGCGAAGAACGTTCAATGAAATTCAATGTAATCATTCAATAACAATACTGAGAGCCAACAATGAAATTACAACTCATACGATACCGTTCCAATCCTCCACCGTAAGCAAGAACAAACAGAAAACAATTTTAGCAAAAAGAAATAAATCCAATCACAACTAACATAGGAGTAAACATGATTACCCAAATACGCTATCTCGGCGTTGCGATGGTTCTGCTGATCCTTTTCAGCACAACAGAATCTTTCGCCGCCGGCACTCCATCCGGGACGAAGATCAAGAACGTCGCGAAGATGGAATATAAGGATCTGGCAGGAACATCGTTCGATCCGATCTACTCAGACACAGCAACGGTAGAAGTAGAACAAGTTGCGGGCGTTTCATTGTCCCCGACAGGAACGCTGCAATATTCAAGTGACAGTATGTATGTGTATTACCCTCACGTTGTCACCAATACCGGTAACGGTACGGATTCTTACACGATCACCGGTACAGATTCTGCCGGATGGTCACCAAATATACTGTTCGATGCAAATGGAAACGGTATCTGGGATTCCGGTGAGAACACAATGATTTCGACCATCACTAATCTCGCTGCAGATGCAAGCTATAAAGTGATCGTACGGATCTTCGTTCCGAATGGTACGGTCAGTTCATTCCTCGATACCATCCGCACACAGTTAACTTCCGGATTCAACAACGGCACAGATCCGATCGCAACAACGTGGGTTCGTGATTCTGTGAAGACCAAAGTTGCCGAAGTAGCAGTCAATAAAACAAACGGCAATACAACACCGAAACCGGGTGATGTGATCACGTATACGATCTCGTACGCGAATAACGGGACCGGTAGTGCACAGAATTCCACCTTGACGGATACATTGGATCTGCACGTTTCATACGTAGCGAGCAGTGCCACGATCAATTCCGGCGGTGGCACGGTCGAATTCCTCACAGAACCGAACCGGATCGTCTGGTCCAACATCGGCAGCAGCGGCAATATCACTGCCGGAACAACGGGACAGATGACCTTCCAGGTAACAGTGAATGCCGGAGTCACCTCGGGCACGGTCATCAGCAACATCGCTACCCTCGCTTTCACCGATAATATCAGTGGCAGAAATAAACACCCGAAGAGCGGCATTTCTGAGAGCGAAGTAACCATCGATGCTCGATGGAATTTAGCGGTTGAAGTCGCCGGCGGTTCTGCATTCGATTCTCACCAGAAGACCGATTCCGTTGACGTCAGTCAATCGATCCGTTACCGGTTTAAACTCACCAACCTCGGGAACTACGCCGATACGGCGACGATTGCACAGACATCCTTGCTCCCGCTCTCTTGGACACTCTATGTTGATGTGGACAGCAGCGGAACAAAAAGTACTTCAGACGCCCTCTATTCCGGATCGACAGGTATCATCGGTCAGGGAAAGAGTATCTACTTCGTGGCGTATGATACCGTATCGC
The DNA here is from genome assembly GCA_903907305.1 of uncultured Ignavibacteriota bacterium. GTDB lineage: Bacteria > Bacteroidota > Ignavibacteria > UBA10030 > UBA8401 > UBA8401. Next base: position 1,529 of record CAIVNT010000106.1, on the reverse strand, counting down.
AGTCCGTTCAGGACAGACGTATCGACACAGCCAAATATGTCGCTACATCGGTGACCAACAATGCAAAAGATTCTGTCTCGACATATTCCAAGATCAAAGCTCCTTCCATGCAATTGAGTAAAGGGGTATTGGCGCAATCCAAAACTTGGTCTACTCAATCCCGTACGCGACCCGGTGATACACTGGTCTATACGATCACATACACCAATTCCGGATCGGGCACTGCGAACCAGATCGTTATTTCGGACATCTCTCCGAACAATACAACGTTCATTTCAGGGAGCGTGTCGGTGAATAATTCCGCCAATGGGAACACTTTTACTTCTAAAACGGATGCAGACGATATAGATGAAGTGACCGTTTCCAGCGGCACGATCACGGTCAATCTCGGTTCCGTTGACGGAGGTTTGTTCGGTAAAGCCACCTCCACCGGAAAGATCCAATTCAAAGTAAAGATCAACTAACACGTTCCATCGGCACGGTCTGCTTTATTGCGGACCGTGTCACTACGCAATGAAATCACTTTCACGACATATCATCCTTCTTCTGGTTCTGCTTTCGGCAGGTGCTGTGCATCTGTCAAGTCAGACTCCTGAAGGAACTGTGATCAGCAATATCGCAGCGATGCGTTTCCATTTCCTCAGTGGTGCGACAGATACAGTGAAAAGTCCATCGGCGGATATTATTGCTGAACGGTATCTGCCTGACCTGCAGATAACAAAATATGTTTCAGAAGACAGCGTTGCGAACGGTGATACAGTGAAATTCACGCTCGTCATCACCAACAACAGCAACACCGTTATCCGAAATATCCACGTGTATGATACACTTGCGCCGACTCTTATCCGTTCAGTTGTGCTCTTTGCGAAAGGAAGTATCGGGCTTGATAATATCTATTATCGGTATATGTCTGATCTGCAGCCAAAAATGACCGATACGATGGTGATAATTTCTGTTGTTGTCAGCGACAAATTCAAGTCTACCGTCATCCCCAATACAGTCTATGCAACTGCAGACGGTGTAGAACTTATTTACTCACATATTTCCTTTGTCACTAAAATAGTTCCCTCTTACGATCTCTTCTTCACGATGAGTGTTGACAAGGATACCGTCTACAATACCGATACACTTACGTATCATTACAAACTCATCAATACTTCCAATCAGCAGCTGACACACATCACATTGTTGGATACTATACCGTTCCAACTGGCAAATTATTCTACCGTCGGCAATACTGCATCGCCGACATTGCGCGATGTAAAGATAAAACAATGGACACCAGGTGCGGACATCAGGTTCAACGGAAATGTTCTGTTGTATACGCGTCCTTCGCTTGCCGTATTACAGCCTGACTCATTTGCGATCGTTTCGGTGGTATCACGCGACATTCCCAACCCGGAACTGATCCTGAACAAAGGTTTCGCCCGTGCAGATAGTATCGGAGCAAAATTTGCGCAGACTGTATCGCTGCTGATCGCACGGGATCTGAATACGGATACAAAGATCTCTCTTGAAAAATCAATTTC
>CAIVNT010000105.1 GCA_903907305.1 uncultured Ignavibacteriota bacterium | reverse complement strand
TTTGATTTGAATTATTCGATATCCTCTACGGACGGAAGGTAAATATAGAGAAGGATTATTTCTGATACAGAAGAATTTTGTTGTCTTCACGGGAAGGAAAAAATGTTCGCCACCGAAACCATAGGCATTATTTTGATGCTGTATATCTCCAAAACTGCTTCAGCCATAACACCAGTAGCACGATTCCAATCAAACCTACACTCCCGCCGGCGGTCATTGCTGTGTGCGCATCGGTCGCTGCTGCAAGAAATCCGATCAGCGTCCCTCCGACCAACGGACCGCTCATATAACTGATCATCTCGATCCCAACCATTCGCCCGCGGATGGAATCCGGGATCGTCTGATTCCAGATGATGGAACGGAACATACCGCTCACCATATCCGAAAATCCCGCCGCACCGAGAAAAAAGAGCATCAGCCAGAGATTTCCGGAAAGACCCGCCGCCAATATTCCAACGGACCAGCCGAGCGCGGCGAAGGTGATCGCTTTACCGTGTCGGTCGATCTTTTTGATCCACCCGCTGGTGAGTGTGGCAATGAACGCACCGACCGCAACCGAAGCGTGGAGTGATCCGAGCACTGAGATATTCCCGTACGCAGCAGCGATCGCCGGAAACAGCGGATAGGGATATGTGGTCGTCATGGACATCATATCAACGAAATATGTGCCGAGCAGTTCTTTCCTGCTCCATGCATACCGGATCCCTTCCATAATATGTGTCAAAGAGAAATCTTCATTCTCTTCCCGTTCCAACTGGAACTGACGCTTGATCATAATGATGGTCGTAATGGAAACAAGGAATGACAGTGCATCGATAAGATATGTGTAGAAGAGTCCGAATGAGGCGAGAATAATTCCTGCGATCGACGGACCGAGGATCATCGCCGTCGTACCACGGAATCCGCTCAGAGCACTTGCGGCGGGAATTTCTTCTTTCTCGATCACTCGCGGTGTCAAGGCATCCAGCGCGGGACGATGGAATCCGCCGGCAAATGCTGCCACTGCTGCAATGGAGAACAGTATCCACACGGAAACATCATGCATTAGCGCGGTCACTACCAGTGCGAGACTGGTCATCGTCAGCACAGTTTCGGAAATGATGATGATCTTCTTCCTGTCAAACCGGTCCGCAACCGAACCGCCGATGAATCCGCTGATGGTCAGGGGGATCAGCTGGAACATCCCCAGCAATCCAACATACGCCGTGGATCCTGTGACAGTGTAGATTTGATACGACAGCGCAACGGACGTGATGGACGAACCAAGGAACGAGATGAACTGACCGATGAACAGAAGACGGAAATCACGGTTCAGCTTCAGCGGTGTGATATCGATGGTGATATTGTTGAAAAGAGACATATTAATCCTTTAAAATATCGAAAATCCGATGGAAAACGAAGAGTTATCTTGCCTTGTTTTACCATTGATCTTTTTCTACCTTGAATATATTTTTGAATCTATCCTATGAAAACACTGACGTTCCTCCTCCTGTCGATCACCGCAATTCTTTTCGCACAACAGCCGATCCATCTTCTTACCGTGAACGGGAGCATCACTCCCACCACATACGATTATCTGAAACACGGTATTGAATATGCCGAGTCCGGAAATGCTCAAGCCGTGATCATCGAACTGAACACACCCGGCGGTCTGCTCCAGGCCACACGCGATATTGTCACAGAATTCCTGAACGCAAAGATTCCGATCATCGTTTCCGTTGCACCGCAGGGATCGCGCGCAGCGTCGGCAGGAGTGTTCATTACCATGGCGGCACATATTGCTGTGATGGCTCCGGGCACAAATATCGGCGCCGCTCATCCGGTCAGTTCGCAGGGGGAGATGGACTCCGTCATGTCCGGTAAAGTGACGAACGATGCCGCAGCATTCATCCGCTCGATCTCCGAAAAAAGGAAGCGAAATGTGGAATGGGCCGAAGATGCTGTCCGCAGCAGTGTCTCCATCACAGAGACCGAAGCGTTGAAAACAAATGTCATCGACTTCATCGCATCCAACCGCGCGGCACTGCTCGATTCACTTGATGGACGCACGGTGATCATCGGTTTGGACACGCTGAAGCTCTCCACCAAAAACGCCGTCGTGGAAGATCACAGCATGAACTGGCAGTTCAAGATGCTCAATTTGCTGAGCGATCCGAACATCTCCTACATTCTGTTCCTCATCGGCATCTATGGAATATTTTTCGAATTGTATAATCCCGGTTCCATCTTCCCGGGAATCGCAGGAGCAATCTCTATGATCCTTGCGCTCTATTCTATGCAGACACTGCCGCTCAATTTTGCGGGACTCGCTCTCATCATCGTCGGGATCATTCTCTTCCTGCTCGAAATAAAAATTACGAGTTACGGACTGCTCTCAATAGGCGGCGCCGTTTCATTGTTCTTTGGGTCCATCATGCTCTATCAGAATAATGAACCGTTGGAATTCGTTGAAGTGTCACTTATCGTGATCATTCCTCTCGTCATCTCCACCGCATTGTTCTTCGCATTTGTTGTGGGAGCAGGATTGAAAGCTCAAAAAAAGAAAGTGGAGACCGGCGAGCAGGGAATGCTCGGAATGGAAGGTATCGCAATTGCAGCACTGAATCCCACAGGACAAGTGCGTGTACATGGAGAGATCTGGAACGCGGAAAGCACTGACGGCAAGATCGCAAAAGATTCAAAGATCGTCGTAACAGAAATTCATGGTTTGTTGTTGAAAGTAACAAAAGGTTAGCATCAGCAAGTCATCCCCACAACGCGGGAATGACACGTGTCTTAATATATTCACTAAGGAGAACTACAATGGACGGTATGATAGGCTTTATTTTCCTGATCGCATTCGGTGCGATGATTCTTTTCAATCTCATTAAAGTACTTTCAGAGTACGAACGGGGCGTCATCTTTCGTCTCGGCCGGCTGCTCGGCGTGAAGGGTCCCGGACTCATCATCCTCATCCCCGGTATTGATCGGATGATCAAAGTAAGTCTCCGCACTGTGGTGCTCGATGTTCCACCGCAGGACGTCATCACCAAAGATAACGTTTCGATCAAAGTCAATGCAGTCGTCTACTTCCGCGTTGTCCAGCCGGACAAAGCGATCGTCAGCGTGGAAAATTATGTCTACGCAACATCACAGTTGGCACAGACAACACTCCGCAGCATCCTCGGGCAGTTCGAGTTGGACGATCTTCTTGCACAGCGCGACAAGATCAATCATGAACTTCAGGTGATCATCGATCAGCACACCGAACCGTGGGGAATCAAGATCGCAAACGTAGAAGTAAAACAGATCGACCTGCCGCCGGAGATGCAGCGCGCGATGGCAAAGCAGGCGGAAGCGGAACGCGAACGCCGGGCAAAAGTGGTCCATGCCGAAGGTGAATTACAAGCAAGTGTAAAATTAGGTGAAGCCGCCGCAGTGATCGAACGGAATCCTATCGCACTGCAGCTTCGTTACCTGCAGACACTCACGGAGATCGCATCCGAGAACAGTTCCACCGTCATCTTCCCTCTGCCGATGGAAATGCTGAGACCGTTCCTGAATATGGGCGGAACTACAGACACGAAAGCATTAAAGAAATAACAGCAGGCGCGAACTCCGGGACTGTTTGATTCCCGGAGTTCTTTTTTCCATCATTATTGATCATGATTTATGGATACACAGATTCTCATTGCAAACCTCACCAATCCGACGCTGCTCTTTTTCATCCTTGGTATCATTGCAACACTGGTAAAAAGTGATCTCGAGATCCCGGCGACTTCAGTTAAGTTCATTTCTCTTTATCTGCTGTTCTCCATCGGATTCAAAGGTGGGCAGGAACTCTCGGAAAGTCCATTCGATCTTGAGATCCTCTATTCTCTGCTCTTCGGAATTATTATTGCATCGGTTATTCCATTTTATACATTCCATCTCCTGAAGCGGAAGATGAGTATCAGCAATTCCGGAGCCATCGCCGCGGCGTACGGTTCCGTCAGTGCCGTTACATTCGTTGCCGCTGTATCCTTCCTGGAAGCACAGAATATCCAGTTCGGCGGCCATATGGTTGCCGTGATGGCACTGATGGAATCCCCCGCGATCATCATCGGTGTTATTATGATCATGAAATATGAGGAAAAGAATGAGAATAGCGGTTCCATCGGTGAGATCATTCGGCATTCAATCACGAACAGCAGCGTACTGATGATCCTCGGAAGTCTGGTGATCGGATTCGTAGCGGATGCTAAACAGGCGGAAGGGATCAAACCGTTCACCACTGATATTTTCAAAGGATTCCTTGCCATTTTTCTACTGGAAATGGGAATGGTCACCGCAAAACGTATTTCAGCATTCAAGGAATACGGTATGTACAGCGCATTGTTCGCAATATTCATCCCTCTCGTGAACGGATGTGTTGTTGCAGCCCTTACGGGGTTGTTCCTTCACAGTGAAGGGAACCGGCTGATCTTTGCGATCCTTGCTGCAAGTGCATCATATATTGCCGTCCCCGCCGCCATGCGTCTTGCCGCACCGAAAGCGGACCCTGGATTGTATATTCCAATGGCGTTAGGTATCACTTTTCCTTTCAACATCTCGATCGGTATGCCGTTGTATTTTTTCATTGTTCGTTCACTGTAGCATCATGAATCACTATGGTTCATTCTTCATTTCTGAAAGAAGATGATAAAATATTTTTTATTCACTCTTACCGCACTGACAATATCATGTTATGGCCAAATTCCCATGCCATACGGTTCAAATCCTGTCACCGGTCGCTTTGTCCAAACCAATGATATACGGCTCTATTACGAGATCTACGGAAACGGCCCGCCGCTGCTGCTGATGCACGGGAACAGCGGTTCCATCGCTTCATTCAGTAAATTCATTCCGTTGCTCGCATCAAAATACAAAGTGATCGCTGTGGACAGCCGCGCACAGGGTCGCTCAGGTGACTCGGACAAGGAACTGACTTTCGAACAGATCGCTTCGGATTTTTCCGCTCTGCTCGATTCCCTTCATCTGAAATCCGTCTATGCCGTCGGCTGGAGCGACGGAGGCATCGTTGGATTGCAAATGGCCTTGTCCTATCCTGAGAAGATCTCGAAGCTAGTGACAATTGGCGCAAATTTCGTTGCAGACTCCACCGCCCTTTCCGCGGATAATTTCGATACCAAAAAGATCACCTGGTTCCATCAGCTCCCGACGGATGATCAGAAAAAGATCGTCCTTGATTCACACAATCCCGCACGTGCAGGACGTATCTACGATAAATTGATAAATCTCGATCTAAAATATCCAAACTTCACACCGGATCAGCTTTCTTCGATCAAAACGCCGACTCTCGTTGTGGCCGGTGACCATGATATTATCATCGATACGCACACATTGAAATTATTCCATACACTTCCACACTCTCAATTATTCATTGTTCCGGACTCACCGCACCACGTTCCCATAGCAAAACCGAAATTACTGTTTCAAGTGATTGATGAATTTCTGGCGAAATAGTGAACCTGATTCTTTCTCCACATATTTGACACTCCGTTCAAACTTTTTTACTTTCTACCACCATATTTTCTTAAGGATATTTACTCACTATGCACTTATCAAACAATACAATTCTCATTACAGGCGGTGCATCAGGCATCGGTCTTGGACTGACAACACAATTCATCAAAGAGGGAAACACCGTCATCATCTGCGGACGGCGTGAATCTCTCCTGCAGGAAGTAACCGCAAAATTTCCTTCTGTTATTCCAAAACAATGCGACCTGTCCGATCCCGAAGAACGAAAAGCGCTATGCGCATGGATATCCAAGGATTATCCCGCGCTCAATATTTTAGTGAACAACGCTGGAATACAGCAATGGATGGATGTTTCGGATGAACACTTCTATGATCGGGCACAGAAAGAGATCAGCATTAACATCGAAGCTCCCATTCATTTGACATCTCTCTTTCTAACATTACCGTCGCTAAATACCATCATCAATGTTACGTCAGGATTGTCCTTTGTTCCGCTCACAAAAGTCCCCGTCTATTCGGCAACGAAGGCGTTCTTCCATTCGTTCACTCTCTCCCTTCGCCATCAGTTAAAAGGACGGAACATCGAAGTGATTGAACTGATCCCCCCTGCCCTGAACACCGATCTCGGAGGTAAAGGTCTTCACGACCAGGCTCCTCCCGTCAGCGCGTTCATTGAATCCGTCTTTGCGCAGCTCCGTGAAGGAAAGAATGAGATCGCTTTCGGCTTCAGTGAAGCGATGGTCAAGGGTGGGCCGGAAGAACGGCAAAAAGCATTTGAACGAATGAATCCGTAAATCAAATCATATCACAACAGGAAACGATATAATGAACAGAATGTTCTCCTTTCTCGTAGTTGTTACACTCGCACTGAATATTTCAGCGCAGACAAAAAGCTCATTGAAGATCCCCACGATTCCCGGACAACTCTTCTGGCAGAACTCACCAAAGGTCTGCACAATGAAAGGGAGCGAATTAACGATCGTTGCGGGGGAAAAGACCGATATGTTCAGCGATCCGAATCGAACATACAATACCGACAATGCTCCAAAGCTGATGTTCAAAGCAGATCAGAATTTCGTCCTCACTGCATCCATTCAGCATCCGTTCACCAACAAGCGGGACGGCGGTGCTCTCGTCATTATGGCGGACAGTGTGAATTGGATCAAATACAGTTTCGAAAAGGATTATACCGGGAAACACCGTGTTGTTACTGTCGTGACGAAAAATATTTCTGACGAAAGTAATTCCATCGAGATCGAATCTGATATTGTCTATTATAAAGCGGCAAAAGC
>CAIVNT010000104.1 GCA_903907305.1 uncultured Ignavibacteriota bacterium | reverse complement strand
GTCTTCGCTTTCAGGGGATGCTTTATGAACTCTTCGCTCGCCATTTTCTTTTCAAGACTCGCTTTCTGTTCCTCGGCATATGCAATATCCTTTTCCACCTGCTCCAGGCGTTTCTTCAATTGATGCAGATTCTTTTTCGGCTGTTCCTGCTTTGAATTTTGGTTCTGCTGTTCCTTCTTCTCTTCCGCACGTTGATTGGATGATGCTTTTTCTGCGGTACGCCGATCTGCTTTCAATTGTCCATTGTCCACTGTCAATTGCTTCTTCTCGGTCTTTTTCTTTGCAATATAATCACTGACATTGCCGAGATATGTGCGGACTCCCCCGCTCGGAGAAATTTCGAGAACCTTGTTGACGATATTGTCCAGGAATGCACGGTCATGTGATACGATCAGATACGTCCCGTCGAATTCCTTCAGTGCTTCCTGCAGAACGTTCTTGGAACGCATATCAAGATGGTTGGTCGGTTCGTCCATGATCAGGAAATTTGCGGGTGCCAGAAGCATCTTTGCAAGTGCAAGACGACTCTTCTCTCCGCCGGAGAGGACTTTCACTTTCTTGAAGACATCATCCCCTTTGAACAGGAATGAACCGAGAATTGCGCGCAGTCTCGTACGAATTTCTCCGTCAGCAACTTCATCAACGGTCTGCAATACTTCCTTGTTCGGATTCAGCTCGTCCGCCTGATGCTGTGCGAAATACGACGCGATCACATTGTATCCTTCGATCCGCTCCCCGCCCTGATATGATTCCACACCAGCTGCAATTTTAGAGATGGTAGACTTTCCCGCACCGTTCACACCCACGATTGCGATCCTGTCGCCGCGCTCGATCGTATAGGTCATATCCTCATACACTACTTTCGGAGGATTGCCGTTCGCTTCCGGATATTCCTTGTGGATGTTCTTCAGCTCCATCACTACGCGTCCGCTGGACTGGGCTGTGGGAAAATGGAAGTGGATCTCATCTTCTTCATCCTCTATCTCGATCAGTTCCACTTTTTCCATCTGCCGCACGCGGCTCTGCACTTGACGCGCTTTGCTTGCTTTGTAGCGGAAACGGTCGATGAATTCCTGCGTCTGCTTCAGCTGCGATTCCTGATTCTTCTTCTGGTTGATCGCCTGTTCCTTGCGGATGAGACGTTCCGTTTCGTAGAAGGAATAATTTCCCGCATAGATGTGCATATTGCCGAGCGAGAGTGCGAAGGTCTTCTTCGTGAGAGAATCCAGGAATGCGCGGTCATGCGAAATGAGCATGATGGCACCGTTGTAGCCGCGCAGATAATCTTCCAGCCATTGTAAGGACTCGATATCCAAATGGTTCGTCGGTTCGTCCAGCAGCAGCACGGAAGGTTCTTTCAACAATAATTTCGCCAACGCAATACGCATTTGCCAGCCACCGCTGAATGCGCGGACGTTCTTTTCCATATCCGGCATGGTGAAGCCGAGGCCCATCAGCACTGTTTCGATTTTTGATTTCAGCCGGAACGCGTCCGCCTCTTCCTGTTTATGCTGCAGCTCGCCGATGATCTCCAGCAGTTCCAGATACTCTTCGCTCGTATGGTCCGTTACCGCCAGTTTCTCGTATGCTTCGCCGAGCTCCTGCTCTATCATAAGCACATCTTCGAACGCCGATTCCACCTCTTTATAGAGAGAGGCATCCGAGTCCACTACTGCATCCTGCGGCAGATAGCCCACCGAAACGAAGCGAGCTTTGTTCACGCTCCCTTCCATTGGCGGACTGATGCCCGCAATGATCTTCATCATGGTCGATTTACCGGCGCCGTTGCTGCCGACGAGACCGATCCTGTCGTGCGGATTGATGGTGAACGAGATATCGTCGAACAGGTAGCGTTCGCCGAAGTTGACGGTAAGATTGTTTAAGGAAAGCATCGATTAATTTCTAAATTTACAAATTTGGAAATTCCCAAATTTCAGTGAAAATGCTCAAAAATCGTCTTTATACTGTAAAAACGGTGTATAACAATAAAAATCCCCGCGCGACGCCCGCGGATTGTAGTGGGTTGAGCGGGGAATAAATACATTTGAGTGTCAATATACGAAAATTTGAATGTGGATGAAATCAAAGATTTCTTTGTCTTTGGGATGGAAATTTGGCCGTCTTCAACTTTCGTGAAGTGAACCGTTCGCTCTCAGCGAACGGTTCACGGATGAATGCGTTTCAAACGCGGGACTGATGGGCGTCCGGATCTACATTTATTCTTTGCGGTGATGTTGTTGATTTTTGGGTGAACGGACTGAAGTCCGTTCCTACTATGTTCGCGTTTCTTCGCGATCTTCGCGGATGATGTTCTTTCCCTTTTCTCTGCGATTTCCACGATGATTGCACCTAAATGCGGTCCGGACAGGAGTCCGGACCTACAATAATTCATCCGTGCAAATCCCTGCCCGCCATGTTTTTGGTGGGCGTCCGATCCGTGTCATCCGTGTTCTATTGCTTCTCTGCGCGCTCCGTGACATTTGCGGTGTTTGCTTTTCCCCTCAATAATTACCACCATGCATACATCTATTTTCTGTACAGGACGATCATGAACGCCATCATCTACACCCGCTACGGCTCACCGGATATGCTTCGCCTTGCCGATGTACCAAAACCTGAACCAAACGCTGGCGAAGTGCTCATCCGTGTCCGCGCCACAACGGTGAACCGAACGGACTGTGGTTTCCTGCGGGCTGATCCGTTCATCGTCCGGTTCTTCAGCGGTCTCTTCAAACCGAAATACATTATCCTCGGCAACGAGTTCGCGGGGGATGTGGAAGCGGTCGGCGCCGGTGTCACGAAATTCAAACCCGGCGACAGGGTGTTCGGATTCAGCGGAAAGACCTTCGGCGCGCATGCGCAGTATCTCACTTTTAATCAGGACGGTCCCATCGCCGCGATGCCGTCGAATCTTTCGTTTGAAGAGGCGGTCCCCGGTACCGAAGCGATGCATTATGCATGGCACGATATCCGCGCGGCGCAAGTGAAGAGCGGTCAGAATGTGCTCATCTACGGCGCTACGGGTGCCATCGGCACCGCGGCAGTGCAGCTGGTGAAATCGCTCGGCGCGCACGTCACTGCG
>CAIVNT010000103.1 GCA_903907305.1 uncultured Ignavibacteriota bacterium | reverse complement strand
TCGGAAAGACACTGCGGCACCGTCTGCAACAGCCGGAGCTGTTCACCATATCTGCATCCGAAAAAATCGAGAACGACATCCTCACAACCATCGCCCGTCAGGATGTAAAGAATATCAATGACACGCTCGCACTCATCGAACGCGATAGATTCGAGAATGCGGTCGACATGATCCTGGCCGCACGGCATGTTTATACTGCGGGACTCGGCATCTCCTATATCCTCGCGGAATTATTAAGCTATCAGTTATCGCAGGTCTGCATCTCATCATCCTCACTCCGTCAGGGTTCTACGGAATTCGCCGAGCAGGTGCTCTATTTTCAGCCGAACGATATGCTGATCACTTTTTCCTTCCCTCCATATTCAATTGAAACTATTGAGACTGCACGGATCGCTCACGATAGAAATCATAAAGTGATCGCTATTACGAACAAAGCCAATGCTCCTATCACTTTCTCGGCGACACTTTCTCTTCTCGTCCGAAGTGAGAATATGTTGTTCACAAATTCTTTTGCCGCCATCTCCGTTCTGATCAATGCGCTCTCCACACAATGCGCGCTGAAAGACAAGCCGCGCGCTGAAAAGATGCTCAATGAATTGAATACGCTGGTAAAACCATCAACCATCCACATGTGAGATGATATGAGAAAATCTGTATTGCACTCCATTGCTGCGGTACTCTTCCTTTGTTCGCCCCTCTTCGCCGGAACAACAGGAAAAATTTCCGGTACCCTGCTGGATAATGCATCCAAGGAACCGTTGACCGGCGCTACAGTTCAGATCGTCGGCACAATGCTCGGAGCCGCAGTCGACATCTCCGGATCATTCGTCATCCTGAATATTCCGCCGGGCACTTATTCGGTCCGTTTGAGTCTATTGGGATACGAACCGAAATTGATCTCCGGTGTAAAGATCGTCGTGGATCAGACAACACCGCTTGCTGCGCTGCTCAAAGCGTCTTCGGTGGAATTGAACGAAGTAATCGTCGCTGCGGAGACTCCGGCCATCCAAAAGGACCTGACCAGTTCGCGCTCCGTCATTTCCGCAAGTAAGATCGAAGCGCTTCCTGTCGCGAGTTTTACTGAATTGATCGGTCTACAGGCCGGTGTGATCGGAAGCGGTTCGAATCTACATCTTCGCGGCGGACGATCGAATGAGGTCTCGTATCTGATCGACGGCGCCTATGTCCAGGATCCGCTCCTGGGTGGACTTGCCACGCAGATCAATAATGACGCTATCCAGGAGATGAGTCTTTTGAGCGGAACATTCAATGCGGAATACGGCAACGCGATGAGCGGTGTTGTCAATCTCGTCACCAAAGACGGCGGGGAGAACTATTCAGGGAAGGTCGAAATGCGGACCACAGAGTTCGGCGTCGATGAATACCAAAAGATGCATGAGATGCGGTATTCAGGAACAGTGAATGGTCCTTTCATCGACAAGAATCTTCGATTCTTCCTCTCTGCCGAAAATGATCGAAGAGGAAGCTATCTTCCGTTCGGGTATGATAATTCAAAAACATTCTTTACAAAACTCAGTTATTCCGGAATTTCGGGATTGAAATTTACTCTTTCAAATAGAGGCAGTCAGGGGGGACGACAGCGGTATAATCACAGTTACAAATATATTCCGTGGATGTACAGCATCTCCCGTTCCGAAAGTTATCAGAGTCTACTCACGGTAACGCACAGTGTTGACGAAACATTCTTCTATGATGTGAAGGTCTCCTATTTCAATCAAGGCTCCTATTCGGGTATCGACAAGGATACATCACAGTATGTCCCGGAGAACGAGCAGCTTGTGATCGATACACGCGAGAATGGTGTGACATACCGTGATTTCTATGCGTATGCCAATCCTACTTCAATGACGGATAGTAGAACGGTCACCGTCGATGTCAAGGGGGACGCCGTTTGGCAACTCGGCAAGAACAACGAAGTGAAATTCGGCGGGATGTATAAAACGCACCGCCTTCGGTTGTTCCAGATCGACGGCATCAAACGACCGTTGAATCTGCAGTATATCGACAATTATTTCACCACCAGTCCGGTTGAAGTTTCAGGATATGTGCAGGACAAAATCGAATTC
>CAIVNT010000102.1 GCA_903907305.1 uncultured Ignavibacteriota bacterium | reverse complement strand
CTCTTCGGATTCCGCTCATGGCGGGATTTGCCGTTGTTTGCATTCCGCGGTCACGGCAATCCATAAAGCGGAAATTCTATCGGTCATCCATAGAATAGATTCCCGCTAAGAACATGCCTGCCCGCCGGTCGCAAAGCGACACCGTTGGTGCAGGCGGGCAGGAATGACATTACGACGACCTAGAAGAGGATATTAGACCAAATAAAGAATAAATAAAAATGTAAACTTAAGCATATTTGCGCAAGGCGCTTTTCAGATGTTTCTGTTACCTTGTTTTGCGTAGGCCGCTGATCCACTTCACTTCTTCCTGACCGCTTTGGTGATTTGCATACCGGGCCATGACGAACAGCAGATCGGAAAGGCGGTTCAGATAAATGATCACTGCATCGCCGATATCTTCATTCCTGGAAAGCCGCACCACGCTCCGTTCAGCCCGTCGGCAGACAGTCCGTGCAAGATGAAGCTGCGACGCTATGACCGTACCCCCCGGTAGAATGAACGTCTTCAGCGGGTGCAGCACTTTTTCCATTCTGTCGATCGTCTTTTCAATAAAAGATGAATGCGACAATTTTATCCGCGGGATCAACGGACTTTGATGTGCTTTTGGAGTGGCAAGATCGGCTCCGAGTTCAAACAATTGATTTTGAATTTTTTGAAGTGTTGCGGCGATCAGTTTGTCGGGTTGAAGCGACTGGATTACTCCAAGGATACAATTCAGTTCATCCACAGAACCGTACGCTTCGATACGCTGCGCATCCTTCGGGACGCGCTCTCCGCCAAACAGTGCGGTCTCCCCTTTATCTCCGGTTTTCGTATAGATTTTCATTTTTTAACCTATCCTAAAATTTTTTTTTCTTGTCAACCACCTCGTGTAATTCGTTCCGATCATTTCGCGCTTCTTTTCTTTAACGCAGAATAAAACCAATACGTTCCAGTTTACCATCCGCATTCGGGTTGGGACCGATTTTCAATACTTTACACAGCATCGGATATATATCGATATTTTTTAGTGTTCCCGAGGTATAGTTCGTCTTATATGCGGGGCCGGAAGCAATGAGTATGCCCTGCATATCCATCTGATGATTATCAAAGCCATGATTACCATGATCAAAATTCACTGAATCCTTCTTCGTAAGAGCGTTTGCTTTCACTTGCCAGCCAAGGTCCGCAGCAATGATCACGGGATAGATCATTTCGTTGCATGAGAAATGATAGTATTCAGGAAATTCGCTCTTCATATAAACAGAAGCATGCTGCATTTTTTTCCGCAACAAATCGACGATCTGATTATCTCGCCCGTTCGTAGAACGAAGCAGAACCGTCGGTCCCGACCATTCCGTTTGATATTGTTCACCCTTGAGAATATTTTCGAGGACGATCGTCCGCGAAATATCCACGTCCGTCATTCCATGGTCTGAGACGAGAATAATATTCGTTGAATCGGTTATCTTTAATTTTCGTAAACCCGCGATCAGCGATGCCATAACAGAATCCAGTTGCGCAATGGCACCATTCACCTGCGGGGAATGAGGACCGAAAGCATGTCCCTGTGTATCTGTTGCGTCAAAATAGAGGGTGATAATATCCGGGCGCTGAGCGACCGGTAATGCAGCCCACTTCAATACACCGTTGATGCGGTCCTGATACGGTCTCTTCATATCATACCGTTCAAAATAGTTCGGATGACGTTGTTCTTCGTTCAATTCACTTCCCGGCCAAAAATAACTGGCGGAGATCTTTCCGTTCTTTCTTGCTGTTTCCCAGATCGCTTCACCTCGGTACCAGCGGGCATCACGCACTTCTACGGTATCACTGATCTTGAACCGTCGCTGTGTTTGATCATCAAGAAAGTCATTCTGAATGATGCCATGGTTATCGGCATACATTCCTGTAACGATGGCAAGATGATTGGGAAAGGTCTTGGACGGGTATACCGGTTCCAAGGATGATGCGCGGACTCCCTGTTTTGCAAGCGAGTCGATGGTCGGCGTGAGATTCCTATTGAGGTAATCCCACCGGAAACCATCGAACGATATGAGTATCGTGCACTGCTTCTCCTGTGCGGATGAAATTGTGAACATTACGACAAGAACGATCAGTAGAATTTTTATTTTCATAAGGGAGGTAAAAAAAAAGCCCCGCAAAGACCTCTGCGGGGCTATAATCAAAACAATGATCAATTGAATGTATATCGGATGCCCAACTGGATACGATACACGTCATCGATATTCGCAGTTTTTTCGAAGGTGTGATCGATCAATTTGCCATTGACGGTACGTAATTGATAGAGCACTCTTCCGTCAACCGGTGTAACGTTGATCAACGGCTGCGTTGTTACGAACCGCTGTGAAAGTCCCCAATTGCTGTTTAGCAGATTGGTGAAATTGAGGATATAG
>CAIVNT010000101.1 GCA_903907305.1 uncultured Ignavibacteriota bacterium | reverse complement strand
CCGCACACTGGAAGAATTTGTCCGCAAGTTCGGTTACAAATTGAACGTCTCTCAATCTTCGTCCGCGAAAGATCTTCAGCAACTGCTGTTGGAGATACAGGGAACAAAGGAAGAGAATCTGATCAACGAAGTAGCACTAAGGAGCATGGCGAAAGCGGTCTATTCCACCGACAACATTGGTCACTTCGGACTCGCATTCGATCACTACTCACACTTCACTTCACCGATCCGCCGTTACCCCGATCTTCTTGTGCACCGCCTGTTGTGGGATTATACCAACAGCATGAGTGAGAAGCGGAAACAGACCATGAAAAAAGAGCTGCCAGGTATGTGCAAGCATTGTTCCGATAGAGAAAAGGTCGCCGCCGAGGCAGAGCGCGATTCAGTTAAAGTGATGCAGGTGGAATATATGCGGCAGCATATCGGTGCGGAATTCCCCGGGATCATCTCCGGCGTGATCCAATACGGCGTATTTGTGGAACTGAATGATATGCTTGTGGAAGGGATGCTGCATGTGCGCGATCTGAATGATGACTACTATATGTTTGACGAGAAACAATACTCGTTAGTGGGGGAACGAAAAGGGAAGCGGCTTCGTCTAGGAGATGCTATCACTGTGAAGGTTGCGAAAGTGACCCCGGAACGCCGTCAGATCGATTTCATCCTTGCCGTTGAGGAAGAGGTGAAAGAGCAGCCGAAGAAGAAAAAAGCGAAACGGCCGAAGAATTAACGGACGTTACAGGATGTTCCATAGAGAGAAGAACCAATGAGGTGGATATGAAAAAAATGATCGCACTTTTTCTTGTCGTCGTCTCCATGCTTGCTGCACAGGATGGAAATTTCGGGAAGAACAAGGTCCAATACAAACCGTTCAACTGGTCGTTCATTCAAACGAGCCATTTTGATATCTATTTCTATGACGGCGGCACATCCATTGCCAACTTCACCGCTTTTGCAGCGGAATCCGCGTACGCATCCATCAGCAATACCATGCGGTATCAATTGAACAACCGCATTTCCATTATGGTCTACAATTCTCACAACGATTTTCAGCAGACGAATGTTGTCGGTGAATATCTTGAAGAAGGGATCGGCGGAGTGACGGAGCTGTTCAAGAACAGAGTGGTGCTGCCGTTCGAAGGGAGTTATCGTCAGTTTCGTCACGTGATCCATCACGAACTTGTTCACGCAGTGATGAACGATATGTTCTACGGCGGTTCCATTCAGTCCATTATTTCGAACAACATCCGTATTCAACTGCCGATGTGGATCAATGAGGGATTCGCCGAATACGAAGCGCTCAAGTGGGATACGAACTCCGACATGTTCATGCGCGATGCCACCATCAACACCTATCTTCCCCCCATCGAATATCTCAACGGATATTTTGCTTACCGCGGCGGACAGTCCGTATTTCATTATATCGCCAATAAGTACGGGGAACAGAAGATCTCGGAGATACTGCACAGGATGAAAAGTCTGCGCAATGTGGATGCCGGATTCAAAAGTGCCATCGGTCTGACCGTGGAAGAACTTTCGGACCGATGGCAGAAGGAACAGAAAGTATTATACTGGCCGGATGTTGCGAAGCGGGACGATCCGGAAGATTTTGCATCGCGTCTGACCAATCATGTGAAAGAAAATAATTTCTACAATACCAGTCCGGCACTTTCCCCGCAGGGGGATAAGATTGCGTTCATTTCGGACCGTGATGATTATTTTGATGTGTTCATCATGTCCACCATTGACAATAAGATCACCAAAATAGTGGATGGACAACGGACGAAAAATTTTGAGGAACTGCATCTGCTCACGCCCGGTATCGGCTGGTCGCCGGACGGAAAAAAGATCGCGCTGGCCGCAAAGAGCGGTGACCACGATGCGATCTATATCATCGACGTGAAAAGCGGAGATGAAGAAAAGATCGAATTCCCGATGGATGGTATCTTTACGGTGGACTGGTCCCGTAAAGGGGACAAGATCGCGTTTGTGGGAAATTCGTCGAGTCAATCTGATATTTTCGTGTATGATCTTGCATCAAAACAGTTGAAGAATATTACGGATGATCCCTTCTCGGATTCTGATCCTGTCTGGTCGCCCGACGGGAAGAAGATCTATTTCGTCTCCGACCGCAGAGACAATCTTTCCGGCAACATGCTTCCTGCGAATTTCAAGATGGTCCGTTTCAATTTCCGTCAATTGGATGTCTATTCCGTGGATGTGGAGAGTGGCGCCGTCACGCGGATAACAAATGACGAAGAGAGCGATGAGACCTCACCGGTCAT
>CAIVNT010000100.1 GCA_903907305.1 uncultured Ignavibacteriota bacterium | reverse complement strand
TCGGGGGTCTTCTGCTCAGTAGCGTTGTATGAGCCGCTAGTTTTACAGTTTGATGGATCGTTACTCCTGTTTCTACAGAACACACCATCATCGAGAAGCCGCTTTGAAATTTAAAGCGAACACGTAACTAAGTCGGTATTCTCGGGGTACACCAGTCCGGAGGTCTTTGCCGGACAACATAAATGAAAGGATGTGTTCCATGGAAAAAGGAACAGTCAAATGGTTCAACGGAACAAAAGGTTTCGGATTTATTTCACGCCCTAACGGAGAAGATGTATTCGTACACTTCAAAGCTATCGTCGGTGAAGGATACAAAAACCTGAACGAAGGCGACAAAGTCGAATTCGACGTTGAACAGGGACCGAAAGGTCTTCAGGCTGCAAACGTTCGTACGATCTAATCGTCCGAAATAGTTTTGTAACTTCAGTGCACCCCGCCTCGCGCGGGGTGTTCTGTTTTAAAACTGGCAGGAATTCACCGCAGAGAGCGCGGAGGATTGTTTAAAGATGCCACGTACCTCAAAGGTGCGTAGCATGAAAAGTGTCTTCTCTGCGACCTCAGCGTTCTCCGCGGTGAAACAACAATTACAGTCATCGTTGACTTTTCATTCCTATTTTGGTAACCTATGGTCAGGGGAGCACCACAATCACACCGCATTTCATGGAACCACTCGATCAACACATACAGGGAATCCGTCGATCACTGACGGAAGAGATTACTGCACTTTCTCAGACACCGAACTCATCCATCCTTAGCAACGGCAGACGTGTTGCGCTATACGGCGACTCTGCGGTCTATCGTTTTGAGATCCCCGAAAATTATTATTTCAATCCGTCGAGCATGGTGCGGTGTTCGTTCGGTACGACCGTCCGCTTCTCTTTCACGGCAGTCGTTGCAGATGTGCAAAGTCAGTTCCTCTATCTTTTGTTTCCCTGCAATACCGGTGAAAATATCCCGGAAATGGATTGTCAATGGAATCCGGCGGAAATCGCCGAACATCTGAATGCACGCTGGTCCACCTTTACGCCAAACGGAATTGTTCAAGATCTGTTCGTGCGAAAATTTCCGGAGAACGCACTTCCTGCAACAAAAGATTCCATCTTCCCTTCGTATTTCTCTCTGTCGCAGCAGCAAGCGATCAAACAATCGTTGAACAGAAAGATCTCCTTCGTCATCGGCGAGAGAAAACGCGGAAAGACCGGTGTTGCATCCTCTTTAGTATTGAACAGTCTGCGTGAAGGAAAGCGGGTACTCTATCTTTCCGGTTCATCGGGAAGTCTGCATGGGTGCCTGAAAGAGATCGCTGAAGTGAATCCTGTCGCCGTGGAAGAATCAATGACGGTGCTGAACGAAGGACTCTTCCTTCGTTCGGATTTCTCCGCGGACTATCATCCTTCCTCTGTCTCGCTGAATGAAGAAACAAGAAATGGACTGACGAAACTCTTCTCTGTGATCAACGCGGAATCCGACTATACCCGCATCCACGAACTTCAGGAGAAACTCAGAGAAAAAGAAGTGCAGATCACCGAAGCAACTCTGGAGGTCCGCTCCGCAAAAGAAGAAGCAGTGCGGATGCAGAATGCTTCCATGATCGAACGGATGCGTCTTGGAAAAAAAGCGGTCGAAGATGCGCAGAACGCCGTGAAGGAAAAACAAGCACTCGTTGAACGATTGAACCAGCATCTCGCAGCGCTCACAAAAGAATTATTCAAAAAAGAAACGTCGCTTCCTGTGATGCTGCGCGACAAGAAGAAGATTGAACAGTTCGCCACAACCGTGTTCCCTGCGGCGGATATGACAAAGATCGAAACTGCCGTTCTTTCAAGACAGTGTCTAGCAACGACCATCCATAACGCTGTGTCACTTCCGCAGAGCATCCTTTCGACCTTCGACATCGTTTGTATTGACGATGCACACGCGCTGAATCTTCCTCAGTTCTTCCTGTTCGCCTCGCTGGCGAAAGAGCGCTGCTTCATCCTTGCGGATGTGACGGAACAGCCGCCGCAGTCCGTCTCGCAGCTCGACGCTGCGCGGACGTGGCTGCATAAGAATTATTTCGCCTATTATCAGAACGAGGACAGTGAATATTACCGCTTCATGATCAATCTTCTGCCGCACGATGTGGTGAGCGAATTGAGCGTGAATGAAACATCGGTGAATGTGTTCGAAGCCTGCCTGCTCTCTGCGCTGGAGAACACGCCGATACCGCAAGGCTCCAAAGGACGAATCTTCTTCGTGAACACCGAAGATCAGCGAGCAACATCACCACAATTCATCGGTAAGAAAAAGATCCTTCCGTTCAATGAAGTGAATGCAAAAAAAGTTGTCGAATGTGTGAAGCATGCACTGCTCAACGGCACGACCACCGCGTCGGATATCCTCGTTGTTGCGCCGCCGAGCGGACAATCTATGTTCCTGCGCGAACATTTGAACGCGCATCAGCTCGGCGAAGTGGAAGTGACTCCGCTCGGATCCATCCGTCTTTGTTCCAAACGCGCGGTCATTTTCGATCTGACGGCGGCGGGGATCGATTTTACGCTCCGCTCGCTGGATGACAAGAAGACGGGGCTCGTCACTGTTGCAGACATGTTCAATACACTGTTCTCAACGGTCACAGATGATCTGTATATCGTGGGAGATCTTGCACACTTCCGTGCAAAGTATAAAGGACGATTCATTGCAACATTGCTTGAAAAAATTCTCACCGTCAAAGAGAATGAAGCGGCGATCCTTAGTGCGTCGCGAAGATTTGATGACCTCGCAAACGATGTGCGGAAAAAAGTGATCACTGCGACCGAAGAGGAAAAAACTCTTCCCGAGTACAAACATAAACTCGAACAGTCCAAACCGACGGTAATGGATGCATCCAAAACAGGACCGAACAACACTGTGGCGGCAGCGGACAGAAAATTAAAATCGGATATCCGTCTCGCGTCCCTGCGGGTACTCGCACGACGCGAGATGATCAATCTCATCACACAATATCTCGGCGCATTCCCGCTCTACAAGACCACGAACGAAACGCTGAACTTTGGGGAACTGTTGCCTGAGTACGATTGCGAGAACGAGAACGATTTCAAGAATGTAATGGATATGTGGAATCTGCTCATCTATGAAACAAGCGATGTGCAGAAAGCGGAACATCCGCTTTTCCAAAAGGCAAGAGTAGATTCAAAAGTGCCGAACGATCTGCAGTCCATCCATTCCTTCTATCATTCGGACCTGGAGATGGTGGTGGAAGAAGGAAAACACCGTCTGGCACAGAGCATCCAGAAGATATTCAACGACTGCATTGGGAAGAAACCGGTCACGCCGGTGGAATGGATGAATGCATACACGATCTTTCTAAACCGCATGACGAAATATCTCGATACCATCATCAATCAGATCCGCGCATAACAAACAGCAAAAGCATTCACCACAGAGGGCACAAAGAACACGGAGAAGAGTGATTAATAATGTAGGGGCGGACACTTGTCCGCCCTTTGCATTTTAAGTAGCACAATAGAATGCAGATCAGAAGATAAAAGTTCTCACCGCTAGCCAACGGTCAGTTGTGGTGAATGCTTTTATTAGCAATTGGACGGACTTCCGTCCGTACCTACATTTGTTATCCGTGAACATCCGCCTGATCCCTGCCTGCGGCAGGCAGGCGTACCATCTGTGTTCTCTGTGGCTCCTTCGCAAAAGCGTTTGAAGCAATTCCCTCTATACTACGTTGCATTTCACTTTGATTTGTGCTACTTTGAAACGTCATTTTATCATTTTATTGCCGATTTTCCCCGATTTTTGCAGTTGGAATGGAGCAGGGTGCAGCCACACACCAATAATTACAGTGGATAACGATCCGGGAAAAGGGCCAAAGAGCAGGAGTTATGGCAGAAGAAACACCCGAGCAGCAGCCGGAACAACAGCCGGAGTCGCAGAACACCAATAATCCCAAACGGGATAACCCGTTCCGCCGAAAGAATTTCCGCGGAAAATACCCGCGCCCACAGCGCAAACCGGAATCTGAATTCCCCTCCTTAGAAAAAGTGGAAGAACTTCCGGCAACAATTTTCGGTGAAGAAGCGGTCGCCGCAGAGAAACAACCGCAGGAACAAGTTCCGCAACAGACGCAGCAAGTTCAGACCCGTCCTCAACAACAGCAGAGACAACAGCCCAGACAGCCTCAGCAACCGCGGCAACCGCGCGAACCGAGAGAACAGCGGGAACCTCGCGAACCACAACAGAAAAATTCCGGCGGCGGTATCACTGTCTCCGTCGTCATTCCGCTTTTGAATGAAGAAGAATCTCTCCGCGATCTGCATGAACAGTTGAAGAATTCGCTGGCGCGTGTCGGCGGAAACTATGAACTGATCTTTGTGGACGACGGCTCTACGGATAACTCGTTCAAAGTCCTTCGCGAATTGAAATCCCGTAACCCCCGCGTGAAAGCGATCCGCTTCCGCCGCAACTACGGCAAGAGTGCCGCACTGCAGGTCGGGTTCCAGAAAGCACTGGGCGAGTTCGTTATCACAATGGATGCGGACCTGCAGGATGATCCGGCAGAGATCTCAAACCTGGTACGGGAACTGCGCGGCGGCTACGATGTCGTCTCCGGCTGGAAAAAGAAACGGAAAGATCCGCTCGGAAAGACGATACCGTCCAAGTTCTTCAACTTCGTGACCGGAAAAGTAACCGGCATCAGTATTCACGATTTCAACTGCGGACTCAAGGGTTACCGTAACGAAGTGGTAAAAAGTGTGAACGTGTACGGTGAACTTCACCGGTACATTCCTGCGCTGGCGCATTGGCTCGGCTTCCGTGTCGGCGAAACAGTGGTGAACCATCGTCCACGCAAATACGGTAAGACGAAATTCGGCATGGCCCGCTACTCGCGCGGATTTTTGGATCTTCTCACGGTCGTCTTCACCACACGGTATGTTTCACGTCCGCTCCACTTATTCGGCGGCTGGGGGATCCTTTCCGCACTTTCAGGATTCGGCATCAGCGCGTGGCTGGCATATGAAAAATATGTGAATGGTCAGCCGCTGAGCAATCGTCCGCTGTTCATGGTGGCACTGATCATGATCATCCTCGGCGTACAGTTCGTTTCCATGGGGCTGCTCGGTGAATTGATCACAAAGAATCAGCAGTTGGAAAAAGAATATTCCATACGTGAAGAGCTGTAAATGAAGATCGCGCTGATTGGACCTGCGTACCCGCTTCGCGGCGGGAACGCACTCTTTGTCGCTCACTTGTATGAAGCACTCTCGGCGCACCACTCTGTGGACGTGGTGTCATTCTCCCGGTTGTACCCGTCCATTCTGTTTCCCGGCGTCCGTCAGAACGATATCAGCAGTTCACCACTCAAGAAACATCCCGCACGTCCGCTGTTGGACAGCGTCAATCCGCTCACATGGTTCTCCGCTGCAAACGATGTAACATCAAAACGTCCGGACGTCGTCATCTTCACGTGGTGGAATCCGTTCTTCGGTCCTCTCGTGCGGACAGTTGCGGCCATGATCAAGAGAGCGGGAATCCCCGTCATCATCGTCGCAGAGAACGTGATCTCACATGAAGGACGCGCTATCGATCTGATCCTGACGAAACTTGCGCTCAACACTGCGGATGCATTCCTTGTCCTTTCCAAAGTTGTTGAAGAGACTGTGAAAAAATTATATCCGAATGTTCCGCTCTTCCGTTCCTCCCTGCCGGTGTACGACTGCTATCAGTCCGGCGATGTTGCGCCGCAATCCGTAGCCCAGGAGCGATTAAAACTTGCCGGGAAGAATGTTATTCTGTTCTTCGGCTATATCCGCGAATACAAAGGATTGATGAATCTGATCGAGGCGTTCCCGCAGGTGAAAAAAGAAATTCCAAACGCGCATCTTCTCATTGTCGGCGAATTCTATAAGAATCCCAAAGAGTATTACGACGCCATCGATCGCCTGAATATGAAAGACGATGTGACCATTGTGGCGGAATATGTTGCAAATGAAGAAGTATATAAGTATTTCACCGCATCGAATGTGGTCGTTTTACCCTATAATGAAGCCACACAGAGCGGCATTATGAGCATTTCGCAATCCTTCGGCGTTCCGGCGATTGTCACGAATGTGGGCGGACTTGGAGAGTTACTGGAGGACGGGAAAACGGGATTCATTGTTGAGCCAAGGAATGTTCGGGTCCTGGCGGATTCGATCATTCGCTATTTTAAAGAGGGACGCGAGAAAGAATTCTCCGCCGAAGTTATCAAGAGAAGTCAGGCGAACAGTTTCAATACGATCCTTGAAGTGTTCAACAATATTTTTGCGGCATTGAAGTTAAAATAATAACCGTCATTGCGAGTCCCGTTTTTACGGGACGAAGCAATCCCCTTATTCCTTGGATTTAGGAG
>CAIVNT010000099.1 GCA_903907305.1 uncultured Ignavibacteriota bacterium | reverse complement strand
CGTATAAAGAGACCCTTGAATTAATGCGTCGGGATGCAAAAGTATTCGTTATCCCCGTCGCCGTACGGAGATCAGCATACGATTCATTGATCTCCAAAGAAGCGGTCGAAGAGTTCGATGAATATCAAAATCTTCCCTCGAAATTCCAGATCGAAACGCTGGACATGCGGAAACGGGGAAAAGAGAAGGTTTTTGAACTGTATAAGGCCGGCCGACTTCCCAATGCCGATGTTCTGGTCGATGAGATCATCATCAGAGGGATTAAACAGGGAGCGACGGACATCTACTTTGAGCCGATGGAGCAGGAATTCCGCGTGCGTTACAATATCGACGGTGTGCTGGAGTATGCGGTTTCGCTTCCGAAGGAAATGACCGAAGCGATGTGCAATGTGATGCGCTCACGCGGAAGTCTGAACATGTTCGATAAGAAGAAAGCGCAGGATGGACGGTACAATTCCATTTACGGTAATTTCTCTTTTGATATGCGTGTGAGTACGCTCCCGACGGTGGAGGGTGAACGGTTCTCCGTTCGCATCCTGAAAAAATCGAACCGTGTTGTTGATATCAATGATCTTGGTTTTTCTTCGGAAAACTTATCACTAGTCCGGTATCTTCTGCACAGGCCGAAAGGACTGTTGGTGATCGCAGGACCATCTGCCAGCGGAAAAACTACCACAGTATACGGATGCATGAATGAACTGCGGGATTCACAGAAGAATATCATTACCGTGGAGAATCCTATTGAATACCGTCTGGAATTCGCCAGTCAAGTACAGGTGGACGTGGATCAGAAACAGGATTATGCAACATCGATGCGTGCCGTACTCCGACAGCATCCCGATCTGATATTTTTGGGTGAGGTCCGTGATGCAGATGCCGGTATTGCCGCAGCAGAAGCTGCGCTGACCGGAACGATGGTTGTGACAACTCTGCTCTCCAGTGATGCGCTTTCATGCATACCTCGGATGTCGCACTTCGGCATTCCGCCGTCCTGGCTTTCGCCGACGCTCAATGGCATTATCTACCAGCAGCTTGTCCGGAAGATATGTAAACATTGCAAGGAAAGTTATAAACCGACAAAGCATATGCTGACCGCGGCCGGACTTACCCAGCTTGAAGATTCGATAGTCCTGTTCCGCGGGCGCGGATGTGAAGTGTGCGGCGGAGACGGACATCTCGGAAGAACAGCCATCCACGAAGTGCTGGTGGTAGATGAAGAGTTGAAAGATATGATCTATCACCAGTCATCACCCGTGAAAGTGAAAGAGACTGCGACAAAAAAAGGATTCGAGTCGATCCGCTTCGATGCAGTTAAGAAACTTGTCTCCGGCACCATCTCTCTTGATGAATATCTGCGCGTGCTTGGGTAATAGCGTCAGAAAATATTTCACGCGGCCGACAGAATACTGTCGGTGTTTTTATTTTTCTTTCTTGGACAGGACAGTGTGGCTGTCTTGATAATTGCTGACTGTAGTCTTACTATTTTCAGGGGCGAAAGAATATCCTTCCAATGGCAAAAAAAGCATTAATTGTTGATGATACGGAACCGAACAGACTGCTGCTCGGTGCGATCATCTCGCGTCTCGGCATTATGGTGGAATATGCAGAAGATGGAGACATTGCTGTT
>CAIVNT010000098.1 GCA_903907305.1 uncultured Ignavibacteriota bacterium | reverse complement strand
TGTTGTATATCATCGGGAATGTAAAAGATCAAGGGAAGAGGATCCATCGCTCACTCGTCATTGTTGAGCATTTGAAGCAGAATAAAGGAGCAATTCACTACAAAAAATTGAGCGTTTCACTAAAAAGCGAATCCATGATGTCTGTCAACAGATCTTTGCGAAAGTGATTTTTCCATTGAATTTCAGGTCAAAATTTCATTCTTTCTTACTGTCGAAGCGGCATTGTTGTTCATAACAAGCGACAAATACACGTTCTCTGTCTACAGAAAATCCGGTTTTTATGTCCCCAGCACTAAAAAAACTTTTATTCCTAAAACAGTTCCGTTCGGTTGTTGCCGCGATCTTCGGTCTTTCCGCGGCATACTTTATCGCTTCCTCTACTCTGGGAAAAGTTGTTGAACTCAACGCGCTGGACATTCAATTCCGCATCGCGCAAAATACCCGCACTCCCGACACCAATATTGTCATCATCACCATCGATCAGAACAGTCTGCAATATTTTAAAAATACGGCGCGGATCAGCTGGCCGTGGCCGCGCGATTTCTACGCGAAGACGACAGAGTATCTGGCGACGTCCGGTGCGAAAGCGGTTGTCTACGATTTTCAATTCACTGAACCGGACGAGGACCGTGCAAATTCCGTTGGAGCGGATAATGATAGTCTCTTTGCTTCATCAATTAAGAATGCGGGCAATGTGTATCTCGCTACTATTTTGACAAAGCAGGAGAAAGAGGATCAGCCGGGCGATCAGTTGGTGAAATATCCAAATTATTCATCAGCCATTTTTGAACGGCAGAAATTTAATTACGATAAATCATATTCTCCGCTTGTTCAGTTTCAGGAAGCATCCAAGAGTGTCGGTGTTGTCAATTTTGTTCCCGATGAGGACGGCGTCTGCCGAAGGATCGCTCTCCAGTATTCCTATCAGGGAAAAGGTCTTTACGCGTTATCCTACAATGTTTATAAAGATCTCTATGGTGAACAGAAGTCCATCGAATCCACTGTACAGTCCCCATATCTCATTTATTGGTACGGCAAAGGGGGGCCGGACGGCGTGTTCAAGTATTATTCGATCCATTCCGTGATCGTCTCCGCCGTGAAACTCGAGTCGGGAATAGAACCTGATATTCCGCTGACAACCTTCAAGGATAAGATCGTCTTCATCGGTTCGAACGCTCCGAGTCTGTTCGATCTGAAGAATACACCGTTCACTTATCTTGAACCGTACCCGGGCGTGGAGATCCACGCGACAGCAATGAGTAATTATCTTGACCGATCATTCATCTATGAAATTCCTTTCGCATGGATATTCCTTCTCAGCTTTATCCTTACGGCTGTGATAGCATACATCTCAAATTATAATGAGAATATCATCGTCAGTTCGTCCGCGCTGATCGTGATCTCTGTGATCCTGATGATTACTACCACACAACTGTTCCTGCACACATTGATGTGGCTGCAGATCGTGTTTCCGCTCTTTTCACTGATCTTGACATTTGTTGTTTCCATCGGATGGAATTTTGCAACAGAGGGACGCAACAAACGGCAGATCCAAAAGATCTTCGGCCAGTTCGTGAATCCTCATGTTGTGAAGCAGCTCAGTGCGGATCCGGAGAAGGTGGAACTCGGCGGGGAGGAAGTGGAAGCTTCCATCATGTTCTCCGATATCGAAGGTTTTACGACGATATCCGAAGGAAAGAAACCGAAGCAACTGGTGGAATTTCTGAACAATTATTTTTCCACGGCGAACGACATCTTCTTTAAGCATGACGGAACGATCGACAAATTCATCGGCGAT
>CAIVNT010000097.1 GCA_903907305.1 uncultured Ignavibacteriota bacterium | reverse complement strand
GGATACCGCCCACGAGGACGGTCCAGAACCAGCGGAAGAGGAGCGCGCCGCAGAGGCAGGCGTGTCGTTGAACGTGACTCAGTTTCAGAGGAACAGGTGACAGTACGAATGGAGAATCAAATTTCTCTGGAAGAACTTCTCGAGCTTTCCGATTTTCAGTTAACGAACAATGCTTCCACATCCGATCTGGATCCCAAAGTGAGTTTTTTTCACGCGTTATTTTCCAACCTTAAATCTCCCAAAGAGCTGCAATGAACTTCAAAGAAAAAGAATCCGAATTATTCTTTCATACCTATAAGCGTCTTCCGCTCGAAGTTGATCGGGGCGAAGGGTGTTATCTGTACACAACGGACGGGAAAAAATATCTGGATATGTTCTCCGGACTTGCTGTGAATGCTCTCGGCTACGCACACCCCGCTGTGATCAAGGCAGTGGACGAACAGGTCCGTAAATATACGCACCTCTCGAATTTTTTCATCCAACAGCCCCAACTGCAGCTGGCAGAGCGTTTATTGTCGCTTTCTGGATTCGATAAGATATTCTTTTCCAACAGCGGTACGGAAGCGATCGAGGGGACCATCAAACTCGTCCGCAAATGGGGAAAGAAACATAATAAGAAGATCATCTTCGGCATGAGCAATGGATTCAGCGGACGTACCATGGGTGCATTGTCGTTGATGGACAAGGAAAAATACCGTGACGGCTACGAACCGTTCCTTCCGAATTTTGGATCGATTGAATTCAACAGTGTTGACGATCTGAACAAAAAAGTGGATGAGAACACTGCCGCAGTCTTTTTGGAATTCATTCAGGGTGAGGGGGGAATTGTCGGTGTTACTCGGGAATTCATCGATGCGTTGAAATTGCTTTGTGAAAAATTCGGATTTCTGATCGTTGCGGACGAGATCCAGTCCGGCATCGGACGAACCGGCAAATTGTTCGGCTTCCAGCATTTCGGGATCACTCCCGATATTATCACTGTTGCAAAGCCGATCGGCGGTGGACTTCCGGTAGGAGCGATCATCGGATCAAAAAAAGTTGCCGATGTGTGGACATATGGAGTTCACGGAACAACATTCGGCGGAAATCCTGTTGCATGCGCAGCCGGTATTGCTACGATCGATACGGTAATGAATGAAGAGTTCCTGAAAAATGTGAATGATAACACGACCTATTTTGTCTCCAGAATGGAAGAATTTCGAATAAAATTTCCGGTGATCAAAGAAGTGCGGGTGTATGGATATATGATCGGGATCGATCTCACGATAGAAAGTGCAGACATCGTAGATCAAATGCTTCAAAAAGGGGTATTGGTAAATTCCACGGCTGTATCAGTGATCAGGATACTGCCGCCGCTGATCGCCGGGAAACAGCAATTCGATGAGATGCTTACTGTGCTGCACGAAGTCTTATCGTCGCAGATTGTAGTGTGATGAATCGTTGATTCTGACAATTGATTTGGGTATTATCGGACAGAAAATGACGATTGGTCTCTTATGAAAAAAATACTCTTTGGATTTCTTTTCTTCGTCT
>CAIVNT010000096.1 GCA_903907305.1 uncultured Ignavibacteriota bacterium | reverse complement strand
CGGTCGATTCACGCACCTGTCCGACGCTTCCCGGAGCACTTTCAAGATTCGGATTGAACAAGGTTTGGATCGAATCGATGATCACCAGATCGGGCAGGGCACGTTCGATCACATCGGTGATCGTTTCAAGATTTGTTTCGGCAAGCAGCTGAAAATTGTTCGTTGCTGTTCCCAGCCGTTCCGCGCGGAGTTTCACCTGTTTCGGCGATTCCTCACCGGTGATATACAGTACAACTTTATCCTTCAAATGAAGTGCTACCTGCATCATCAGCGTCGATTTTCCGATTCCCGGATCGCCGCCCAAGAGGATCACGCTGCCGGTAACGATGCCGCCGCCGAGCACACGGTCGAATTCCGCCAGCCCCGTGACAAAACGGACATCGGAAACACTGTCGATCTCATTGAGCGGAACTGCGTTCAATTTAGATGCTATACCGCCACTTTTGCGCACCAGTTTGAGCGGTATTGGCGCCTCTTCCACAAAAGTATTCCATTCGCTGCAATTCGGACATTTTCCGGTCCACCGGGGCGATACATAGCCGCATAACTGACAGACATATTTCGATGATTGTTTTGACATAACTGAATAAATATAACCACAAAGCGAGAGAGGCACAAAGATAATTTTTAATTTTACGTTGACAAATCATTATCTTAAACCATATGAAGAAATATCTTCCCTTTGCCGTATCATCTGTTCTGTTGATTCTTGTTACAATAGTAGAATTTGTAATAATTCTCAGGACAAATTTTGGGATGTTTGTCTATACGCTGGATGACACCTATATCCATCTCTCCGTCGCCGAAAACATCGGTCAGGGATCTTACGGTATCAATCCGGGAGAGTTTGCTTCTGCGGCATCGAGCATCATTTGGCCGTTTCTATTGGCGCCGTTCACGTACTTTTCATTCGGCCTTTATATCCCTTTGTTGCTGAATATATTTTTTCAAATTGCAAATCTCTATGTCCTTTGGAAAATATTCGACCGTGTATTCAATTTTGTAATACAAAAAGATTTGCTCGTTTCAATTCTTCTTGTTCTTATGATTCCTGCGACAGCGATGGTCGGACTGATCTTCACCGGTATGGAACATTCTCTGCAGGTATTCTCGGTTGTTCTGATATTATACACAATCATACAGGAGCTGCACGGAGAATTTGATGCCCGGATCATGATTTCATCGATCGTATTGGCTTCCATCGTGAGATATGAGAATCTTTCCGTCTGTCTATTTGCGGCCGCATTCTTTTTTGTGCGCGGAAGAAAAAAACAGGCGGTGCTCTCAATGGTTATTGTGATCGCATCGCTATTATTGTTCTCCCTCTTCATCTATCTCAACGAAGGTTCATTCCTGCCTTCATCTATCATAGCAAAGATGAGTGCAATGCGCAGTTCCGCTCTGAATTTTTCAAAATTATTTGAGGTTACACGCTCATCATTCGGAATGCTGTACGTTGCTACCGTGTTTGTAATTATTCTCATTGCTGTCGTTCAACGAAACGATACTACTGCCGTTGTCCTTGCTACCGGTGCGGTGTTCATCACACTGCTGCATTTGTCGT
>CAIVNT010000095.1 GCA_903907305.1 uncultured Ignavibacteriota bacterium | reverse complement strand
GCTTTCGGGCCGGTACCGATGATGATCGTTTCGCTTTGACCGATACCTCGCTGCAGCAGCCGTTTTCTAAAACTGCGGATGACGATCCTTCCCACGCCGACGAACATTACCATCAATACCCAGTACATTGCAATAATAGAACGGTTGGCGGAATACGTTGCGTTACGCTCATCATCAAAAAAGATAACAAAGAACAATCCTACACAGCCAATGGAGATCGCGCGAAAAACCGCTGCAAATTCATCAGTACGGGATTTTGCATACCACGCGCGATAGAGTCCAAAGAACATGAAGACCGACAGCCAAAAGAGATACATGATCGCCATCGGCATCAGCAGATCCGGCTTCGCCTGATAGACAACGATCTGTCCCTCAACGCGCAGAAGATAATAGCAGATCCACGCGAGATTGACAGCGAAGAAGTCGAACAAAATTATTTTACGCTCGAATTGTTTCATTCGCCGCCGGATTCCGCAGTCAATGCGGAATTCTTTTTATGTTCCAAATACCAATCCACATTCTTTCGAATCCCCTCTTCAATTGTGATTGCAGGCCGAAATCCTAATTCGCGGATCTTTGCTGACCGATGCTCGGTTGACGTATTGAATTTTTCTATCCGCGCAGAAGTGATCGGAAAATCATAACCCGTCAGCGAGCCCACAATGTCAAATATCTTTGCACCAAACATCGCAGCCGAGAGCGGAATATGGAATGATGATACTCGCTTGCCGGATGTTTTCGCAATGATGGAAACAAGATTTTTCGTTTCCATATGCGGTTCATCCGAATAATTATACGTAGCGCAGCCCGGCGTAATTCTTTCAAGAAGAAAAAGTGTCGCAAGCACAAGGTTCTCAACATACGCGATGGATTTGATATTCTTTCCGTCGCCTACCCATAAAAATTTTCCGTCGCACACCTGTTTGATCAGTTTGAAAATGTTCGCAACGTTCAGCGGTCCGAACACAACGGACGGACGGATGATGACAGCTTCGCGTGACGGATCTTCGGAAGTCCATTGATGGAGGGCTTTTTCTGCTTCAAGTTTTGAACCGCCGTAATCGTTGATGGGAGCAGGCGGGGTCGTTTCTGTTGATGGCTGATTGTTGCCATACACTGCAACGGTGCTATAGAATATCATTTTTTTGATATTCCGATCGGCAGCAAATTTCAATAACGAGCGCATGCCGTCTACATTCACGGAATAATAGCCTTCTTTTGTGATACCGAAATCCTTGTGCGCCGCCGCCAAATGGATGATACAGTCGATATCCTTCGGAAGTTTATCCAATTCAGACCGATCGAGGATATCGCCAGTAATGCACGGATACTTCGTTTCATATTTTTTTACGGGATTCAGATCTATACCGGTGAGCCTGTGCCCGTGTTGTCCCAGCGCTTTCGTCAGGTACGAGCCGATGAATCCTGAATCTCCTGTCACTGCAATATTCATTCTACTCGCCTATTTGGTCCCAAAAAATTGAGCTATATACAGGATGATCCTGTCGGTCGCCTTTCCATCACCGTATGGATTCGCAGCGGAAGCCATTTTCTTATACGCATCATCATCCGACAGAAGTTCCGAAACGGTTGAGACGATGGTATCCTGATCTGTTCCGACAAGTTTCACCGTCCCCGAAGCAACTCCTTCCGGACGTTCCGTAGTATCTCTCATCACGAGAACAGGAATGCCAAACGTCGGTGCTTCTTCCTGGATACCCCCCGAATCCGTAAGGATCACTTTCGAACGAAGCATTAACCGGACAAACGGAAGATAACTCAACGGTTCGATCAGAATGACATTCGGCAAATTTCCAAGGATCCTGAAAACAGGTTCCCGTACGTTTGGATTCAAGTGAACGGGATAAATGAAACGATGGTCCGGATATTTTTGGGCAAGCACCGCAATGGCATTACACATCGATTCGAATCCGTCGCCGAAATTCTCACGGCGATGCCCCGTAATGAGAACGATCGGTTCTGTTCCGTTCAACACTTCTTCAGAAAGTCCAGAAACGGCCGGCGGACGTCCTTGTATTTTTTCTTTCGCGATCAATAATGCATCGATGACCGTGTTACCCGTGACAAATATCTTTTCCACAGAGATCGTTTCCCGAAGCAGATTCTCTTTGGAAAGCTGGGTCGGTGCGAAATGGAGTTCCGCAATATGGGTCGTCAAAACACGGTTGATCTCTTCCGGGAAAGGAGAATGTTTATTATGCGTCCTGAGTCCGGCTTCAACATGAGCCACAGGGATCTTATGATAGAAACTTGCCAGCGACGCGGCAAGCACAGTCGTTGTATCTCCCTGCACCACCACAAGATCAGGTTTGGAGTTCTTCAAGTATCCGTCAATGCATGAGATGGCGTTCGCTGTGATCTCCGCAAGCGACTGATTCGGCTTCATGATATTCAGATCGGTATCCGGTACAATGTCGAAGATCTCCAGCACCTGGTCCAGCATTGATCGATGCTGCGCCGTTACACACACTTCCGTATCGAATCGCGTATCTTTTTTCAGGGCAAGCACGATCGGGGCAAGTTTGATCGCTTCCGGTCTTGTTCCAAAGATCAGCGAAATTTTCTTCTTCATTGTCATACTTATCTTCTTACGTGAGAACGCT
>CAIVNT010000094.1 GCA_903907305.1 uncultured Ignavibacteriota bacterium | reverse complement strand
CGCTCTGCATTGTTGAAGCAATGAAACTGATGAACGAGATCGAAAGTGATGTTACCGGAACGATCGTAAAGATCAATGTGGAGAACGGCAAACCGGTCGAATACGGACAAGTTCTCTTTTTAGTCGAACCGTAAATTATTCAAATCCGCCAACGAGGGACCGACGATCGCTGTTATGATCCGTTCACTTGTTGATGGATTTTTTATTTTGGAGTGATCCAGTGATCAAAAAAATTCTTATAGCAAACCGCGGTGAAATTGCTCTGCGTATTATCCGTGCGTGCAAAGAGATGGGAATCAAGACCGTTGCTGTCTATTCCGAAGCGGACAAGTTGTCCCTCCACGTCCGTTTCGCAGACGAAGCGATCTGCATCGGACCTGCGCCGAGCAAAGAAAGTTACCTGAAGATCCCGAATATTTTGGCCGCCGCGGAAGTGACCGGAGCAGATGCGATCCATCCCGGGTACGGATTCCTGGCAGAGAATGCTAATTTTGCAGAGATCTGCATCTCGTCTGGTATCACGTTCATCGGACCGACACCCGAGATGATCAAGGCGATGGGAGATAAGGCGTACGCAAAAGATACGATGCGTAAATCGAATGTTCCAGTCGTTCCCGGCAGTGATGGTATCATTAAAGATGCAGCGGAAGCGAAAAAATTAGCGAAAGAGATCGGTCTTCCCGTCATTATTAAAGCAACGGCCGGCGGCGGCGGACGCGGAATGCGTATCGTCCGTAGTTTCGACGAAGTGGAAAAATCCTTTAATACCGCAAGCGCCGAAGCAGAATCTGCCTTCGGTAACGGCGGATGTTACATCGAAAAATATCTTGAAGAACCGCGCCATATCGAGATACAGCTGCTCGGCGACAAATACGGGAATGTGATCCATCTTGGTGAACGTGACTGCTCCGTTCAGCGCCGCCATCAAAAACTGATCGAAGAATCACCGTCACCGGCAGTGGATGAAGAATTGCGCGAAAAGATGGGTGCCGCTGCCGTCCGCGGAGCAAAGAGCGTGAATTATCTTGGTGCCGGAACGATCGAATTCCTTTTGGATAAGAACAAGAATTTCTATTTCATGGAAATGAACACCCGCATCCAGGTGGAACATTGCGTCACCGAAATGGTTACCGGCATCGATCTGGTGAAGGAACAGATCAATGTAGCGAACGGGAAAAAACTGACGGTTAAGAAAGTGAAGATCAATGGTCACGCCATTGAATGCCGCCTGAATGCTGAAGATCCTAATCATGATTTTCGTCCGTCACCCGGGAAGATCACCAGTCTCCACTTCCCCGGCGGCAACGGTATCCGCGTTGATTCCCACGTATATACAGACTATCAGATCCCGCCGTTCTACGATTCCATGATCGGCAAACTGATCGTCCATGCCAATTCGCGTACCGAAGCGATCGATAAGATCTCCATGGCGCTGGATGAGACGATCATTGAAGGGATCAGCACAACGATTCCGTTCCACAAGAAAGTGATGAAAAGTGAAGTGTTCCGAAGCGGTATCTTCGATACGAAATTTATCGAGACGTTCCAGTTCAAAGACTAAGAAAACGTTTAAGGGTTCATGTTTCAAGTTCTAGGTCTTATGGTGAAGCTTGGAGTGAGGGAGCCTGAACCATAGAACAGAACATTTTTTTTATTTATTAATCTGTGAGTTTACCATGACTTTCCCTGAAAATTTGAAATATACCAAAGACCATGAATG
>CAIVNT010000093.1 GCA_903907305.1 uncultured Ignavibacteriota bacterium | reverse complement strand
TGGTGAGCGTAGTCGAACCATGACTTTTATAAATACCGTCGCACTTCTGCCGACCCGAAGGGTCACTTCCCCAAAGGGGTCCTTCGGACGTGAAGGCATCCCTTCGGGAGACTCCCTGCCGGTCGCGCCACAAAGTGGTCCCATCGGGAAAGCGACACCCTTGGTGCAGGCAGGCGCTCAGTGCGACAGTATTCTGTGTATTATTTCTTCGAAATCTTTACCAAAAACTATAGCGTTGATACTTCGTTGTTCTGTTTTTACTATATCTAACTAAAGTCTTCACATAAAGACGAGGGTTTTTCTTCAATTCCCTGATTGGGAGAATAAATCAGAAAAGTTTAGCGAAAATAGAATACTCCAATAACGATGTTCAGCATACCTGACAACGATCATTTCTTCCTCTGGTCAATTACCTTGCGGATGACACTGCAAAGGTCGGTGAACTCGTACGGTTTCTCAAGATAGTGACCGATCCCGGCCGCTTTTGCCGAATCCGGATTGACAGTGCTGCTGTAGCCTGAACAGAGGATCACCGGAAGGTCCTTTCGGATCTTCATTACTTCTGCTGCAAGATTCATTCCGGACAGACCCGGCATGGTCTGATCGGTAATGAGGATGTCGAACTCATCAATGTGCTGTTCGAAATATTCCAACGCTTCTTTCCCGTCCGACTTACAAATGATAGAATAGCCGTAGAGCGGAAGTTCGAGCTCGGCAAGATCGGTCAGCAGCTGTTCGTCATCAACAAACAAGAGCCGTTCCGTTCCCGCCGTTTCTGCTTTGGCCGGTGAAGTTTCACCTTTAAATAAAGCCTCTGCAGTTATCGGCAAATAGATCTTGAATTCGGTCCCTTTTCCGGGAGTGCTCTCTACGTGGATGTTTCCTCCGTGCGACTGCACGATACCGAGAACAACACTCAACCCCATTCCCGTACCCTCACCGACCCCTTTGGTAGTGAAGAACGGTTCAAACGCTTTGGCAATTGTCTGCAAGTCCATTCCGCACCCCGTATCAATGCATTCGATCACGGAATACTCTCCGGCAGGAAGTTCACCCGTGTGCACAGACACACTCTGCTCGAACACTTTGGAGGACAAGCGGATAAGGAGCGTCCCTTGCTGTGCCATCGCATGCACGGCATTGTTGGCAAGATTAAGGATGATCTCATGGATCCTGACGGGATCGGCAAGGACCGGTTTTGACATACCGAGATTTGAATACTCGATGGTCACCGTGGACGGTATGGACGCTCTCATCAATTTGAGCGCTTCATCCACAATTGGGGTTATATTAACGACCTCTTTCTGCTGGACACTCTGTCTGCTGAAAGCAAGGATCTGGTGTGTGAGCTCTTTAGCCCTGTTCGATGCCGCCAGTACCTGTTCGATATTGCTTTTCAATGCCGGATCATTCTCCGCCTGTCTTTGCGAGAGCGAGGCGAACCCGATAATACCGGTAAGGATATTATTGAAGTCGTGGGCGATACCGCCGGCAAGCTGACCGATCGCTTCCATCTTTTCGGCCTGCCTGAGACGATGTTCCGCCTGCTCCAGTTTCTGTTTTGTGAGATTATGTTCCGTCGTGTCGTAAATGAGAGAATACAACAGGGACGATCTGCCGATGTCAATGAGACTCGAGATCACCTCCACATCTCGCACCTCGCCGCCGGCAAGGCGATGTTTAAAATTGAAGTGACCCTGACGGTTATTCACAGCAAGCTGCATCTCATTTTCGATCTCTTCTTTGGAGAGCGTATTGATCTCCCGGATGTTCATCCAGCAAAGTTCATCATGCGTGTAACCGTAGTAGCTGCAGGCGGAAGAGTTGGCATCGTTGATCTCACCGGTAACAGGATCGACGAGCAGAATGACAGCAAAATTATCATGGAACAACGACCGGTACCGTTCTTCATTCTGGCGGACAGATTCTTCATATCGTATCCGATCAGTGATATCGATCGTGAATCCTCCCAGGTATTCCGGTGCGCCGTTGATGATGATGGGGAATTTGATCGTCGAATAATATCTCCCATTCAATTCTTCTTCGAATGAGTCTGTCTTGCCTTCCTGCAGCAATGACCGGTCATCGTGATCGATCTTTTCAGCAAATTCCGACGGGAACAATTCACTCGACGTGCGTCCCAGCAATTCATGTATCGGTTTGCCGAGCAATGTCTCGAAATTGGCGCTGAGTCTGATCGCACGCATGTGAGCATCTTTAATGAAGATATACACCGGACTGTGAATGAAATACTGTTTGAAGATCTCCTCGTTCTCCTGAACGACCTTCTCCAGCCGCACTTGTTCGGTGACATCCTCCGCGATCCCGTCATAATACAACGTTCGTCCCTTGTGATCCCTGACAATTCGTGCATGCTCATTCACCGTCACACTGCTTCCGTCGCGGCATTTCCATACACTGACAAGGTCATTAACTACCCCGTCCCTCTCGATCTTTTCAATGAATTGCTTCCGCGGATAGGATGGTTCAAAACCGGATTCTTCAAGATTCATCACCGATAATTCTTCGAACGATGAAAAGCCCAGCATTGCGACCAAAGATCGATTTGCCATAATAATACGTCCGTCCGGCGTCGTGCGGTAAAGACCGATCGGAGCCTCCTCATAAAAATCGCGGAACTTTTTCTCGCTGTCGTACAATGCCTTCACTGACGTTATACGATCTGAAATATCAAGAATGCTTATCAGCACCATCTCACAGTTCTCCGATACGACACCGGAGAGATGAGCATCCAGCTGCACACCAACTGCAGAGACGATCGTCACATCGCAATATTCAATGACTTTACTCTTTTGGATACGATCCAGCAGGCCGTTGAATGCGCTCTTTGACCCGGCATCGATGAATGATAAGACAGATCTTCCTTCCAGCCGCATCGATTCTTCACCGAACATATCTGCACTAATTTGGTTTGCCTCAACGATGGTCCCTTCTTTCGTGATCGTGAAATATCCCATCGGAGCAAAATTATACAGTTCAAAATATTTCTTCGATGCACTCTTCGCTTCCTCGTTCGAATGTACCAATGCTTCGTTCTGCAGCTCCAATTCGATCTGATACACTTCCAGTTCGTGAACAAGCGTAAGGATGTCGACCGCTGCCTGTTCGGATTCACCGCTTTTGCTTTTGAGTTTCAACAACTTTTCAGCTTCCGCGCGAAGTGATGCTGTTGTCTTTCTGTTGTCAGTCGAATTCATATTTTCCTTCTTCCACTTACCGTGGCCTTTGTCAATTATCGTTTTGGATCTTCTTCGAAGATATCCTTACTGGCGTCTCAGTACCGTTCAACGCCCCTTGGAATATTTTGGAAAATATTTCTCCACACAATTCGGACAAAGACTGTGCGAGAACTGCGCATCGGTGTGCTTCTGCACATACGACTCCACCTGTTCCCAGAATCCTTCATCATCCCTGACATTCTTGCAGGAGGAACAGATCGGCACGATCCCTTTGAGTGTTTTAATTTGCTCAAGCGCATTCTGCAGTTCCGTGATCAAGTGCTCGCGTTCGATCTCGGTCTTTTTCCGTTCGGTGATCTCTTTGGAAATGCACGAAACATACTGCACTTTCCCTTCTTCATCTTTGATAGGATCCGCCATCGTCAAGAAATACCTAGTGTCGCCGGACTGGGCAAGGA
>CAIVNT010000092.1 GCA_903907305.1 uncultured Ignavibacteriota bacterium | reverse complement strand
TCCGCGTCATTGCTGCCGTCGCAGACGACCACCATACCGTTGTGAATGGAATTTCCAATGCCGACTCCGCCGCCGTGGTGAACGCTTACCCAGCTTGCCCCGCCGACGGAATTGAGCATCGCACCGAGGATCGGCCAGTCCGCGATCGCATCGCTGCCGTCCTTCATCTTTTCCGTTTCGCGGTTCGGCGATGCGACACTGCCGCAGTCCAGATGATCGCGGCCGATGACGATCGGTGCTTTCACTTCTCCCCGGCGGACGAGATCGTTGAAGATCTTTCCCATCTTCGCCCGTTCGCCGTATCCAAGCCAGCAAATGCGCGCGGGAAGTCCCTGGAACGCCACCTGTTTCTGCGCTTTCTCGATCCAGTTCCTCAGCAATTGATTTTCGGGAAATGTTTCGAGCACAGCGCGGTCTGTTCTATAAATATCTTCCGGATCGCCGGAGAGTGCCACCCACCGGAACGGTCCTTTGCCGTCGCAGAATAAAGGACGGATATATTCGGGAACGAATCCCGGAATATCGAACGCATTCTTCACTCCGCCGATCTGCGCTTCGCCGCGGATGTTGTTGCCGTAATCGAAGACGATCTTCCCTTTCTTCTTCAGTGCGAGCAATCCCCGTACATGTGCAGCGATCGACGCACGTGAAAGTTCAACATATTTTTTCGGATTCTTCTTCCGCAGATCGAGCGCTTTTTCAAAGGACATTCCGGCGGGGACGTATCCATTGAGCGGATCGTGTGCTGATGTCTGATCGGTAACAATGTCTGGAAGGAATTTTCCGCGGGCGATGGCAGGAACGATCTCCGCTGCATTGCCGAGGAGTCCTATGGAGAGCGGCAGCTTCTTTTTCTTCGCATCGGCGATCATCGCGAGCGCTTCATTCAGATCTTCACTCATCACATCAAGATATTTTGTGGCAAGACGTTTTTCAATTCTTGATCGGTCAACCTCGATAGTCAGACATGCTGCGCCGTTCATGGTTGCGGCAAGCGGTTGTGCTCCACCCATACCGCCGAGTCCGGCAGTAAGTAAAAATTTTCCCGCAAGCGTTCCTTTGAAATGCTGACGGGCCGCTTCGGCGAAGGTCTCATACGTTCCCTGCAGAATTCCCTGCGAACCGATGTAGATCCAGCTTCCGGCGGTCATCTGACCGTACATCGTCAGTCCGAGTGCTTCAAGTCTGCGGAACTCATCCCATGTGGCCCACTTCGGGACGAGCATAGAATTGGAGATGAGCACGCGTGGTGCTTGGAAATGTGTGCGGAAGATACCGACCGGCTTTCCGGATTGGACGAGCAGCGTCTCATTATTTTCGAGCGAACGAAGTGCCTCTACAATAGAGTCAAAACATTTCCAGTTGCGCGCCGCTTTTCCGGTGCCGCCGTAAACGATCAGCTCCTGCGGACGCTCGGCAACGTCAGGATCAAGATTATTCATCAGCATGCGGATGGCCGCTTCCTGGATCCACCCTTTTGCGGAAATGTTTGTTCCGCGCGAAGCGTGGACGATTCGGGATCGAGACATAAAAACTCCAAATTTATTGATTAAATATAAAAAACTAATGCCGAAAGACGAATGACTATTTTGTTTTCAGTTGAAATACCGTATCATTCTCTATGAAATCGCTCATCTTTCTTGCCTTCTGTTCTCTTCTGTTCACATCAAACGCAGTTTCACAGTCACCGGCCGTTCTGCTGTTCATTTCGGACTCGCAGCAGCCGATGTGGATCGAGACATTACGGCTGAGGGAGCAGGACAATGAACGGATGGCTCAGCGGCTCTTCTCTTTTATGGCAAAGGAAACCACAGCGACGGCATTATTTCATCTCGGCGACATCACTTCCATGGGGATGATGAACAGTTCGTGGAAGTCCTTTGATACACTTCGCACCATGCTGAAATTCCCGGTTTATTCGACTTTCGGGAATCACGAGTATTTCTTCGTCCCTGCCTGGGGAAAGGAGCAGATGCTGAAACGGTTCCCGTTCCTCGAACCGTCGTGGTATGAAAAGCGGTTCGGTTCAACAGCCGTGATCGTTCTGAATTCGAATTTCGACCGGCTGTCCGAAGAAGAGTGCGCGCGACAGGAACAATGGTACCAACACACGCTAGACACGCTGGAGAATGATTCTACGGTCAGCGCAGTGATCGTCGCCTGTCATCATTCTCCGTATACCAATAGTTCCATTGTCAGTTCAAATATCGATGTGCGAGAGCACTTTGTCATTCCGTTCTTTAAGTCCAAAAAAGGAAAAGCATTCATCACCGGACATGCACACACAAGGGAACATTTTCGGATCGAAGGAAAGGATTTCTTTGTGATCGGCGGCGGGGGCGGACTGCAGCAGCCGCTGAAGGATACATCGGATACGGAGTGGATCGGAGAGAAAATTGTCCAACGCCAATTCTTTCACTTCGTCCGATGCGAATTGCGGAACGATGCACTGCTCTTTCAGATCGTGATGCTGAAAGAGAATGGAATGGTTGCAGAGGTCGTTGAGACGGTCACGATCCCGATTCCGTAGAAGTTTCCTTCACCCTTTTCCACGCATGATATTTTCGGTTTGCCAGAACCGAGCGGACTCCCAGAACAGTCATCGCAATTCCTCCCCCCGCGATGACCGCACCGAATAATATCTGCTGCGGCAGAATATCCTGCACAAGCTCCGAAACATTCGCATCGGCCTTCAACTTTAGATATGTTTTTACCATTGCCCACAGTATCGCCGCACCCACTTCGATCAGCGTCAGTCCAACGAACACGACGAGGGATGATTCCGTCATATCCCGCTGAGGACGGAGTGCGTCCGCGTCCAACCGGTCGAATGTCAGGAACAATGATCGCTCAAATCGATGCTTCTGTTCCTGCCGATAGAAGAGGTACCAACTGATCGGGACCATTAAAACAAAGAGCGCGTTCATTGTTTCTCCTTCCGCTGTTGCCGATAGAGAAGAATATCCCTGCGACCCAGCATGAGCATTGTAACGGCTATGCCGTACGGCGCCGCGAGCAGAACCGGGTGGACCGTGAGGGGGAAAAAGAATGTGATGTAGACCAGGAATCCTATGAACAGAACCGAAACGATGGAAACGAGAAGGATCCCCAAAAGGTCCTTTTGAATGACCGTATCCTTCGGCATGAACCCCTCTTTCAGTCCGGCAATGATGCGGATATGTGCTTTCTTTCGTTTATGGTATTCATAGATGAGCGACAGAACAACGGCCGCTTCGAGAAGATAGGTCTGCATGGGTGATTCTCTCCTGTTTATTTATTAGACTGGATCAGCCGATTTTTTCTTTCACGGTGAAAGAAAATTCTTTCCGGCGGAGTCTAATACCATACATGCA
This sequence comes from uncultured Ignavibacteriota bacterium, assembly GCA_903907305.1. Classification (GTDB taxonomy): domain Bacteria; phylum Bacteroidota; class Ignavibacteria; order UBA10030; family UBA8401; genus UBA8401. Next base: position 396 of record CAIVNT010000092.1, on the reverse strand, counting down.
GTCATTCAAAGATATCGTTGATACATACTCTGCGCAGGTGTACAATCACGCTCTGTCGCTGCTCCGTTCCCGTGAGGATGCCGAGGAAGCAACGCAGGATGTCTTCCTGAAGATCAGCAAGGCCATCGATTTATTCCGCGGAGATGCCAAGCTTTCCACGTGGATCTGGAGGATCACCGCGAATGTCTGCTATACCCGGCTCGCGAAGAAGAAGCTCCCGTCAGTCCCTCTTGAAGACAGTACGCTCGACCTTGAGGACCCGCATTCTTTCATAACCGAGATCAACAGATCGGAATCGCGCAAGGTCATAGAAGAGGCACTTTCCCTCCTGCCACAGCAGCAGGCATCCATCCTGCTCCTCTTCTATTTTGAAGGGATGAACTATAAGGAGATCGC
>CAIVNT010000091.1 GCA_903907305.1 uncultured Ignavibacteriota bacterium | reverse complement strand
GTATATCTTCTCCGATAACGAGTGGTTCAACAAAGTATTGATCGGAGGATTCTATTTCATTCTCATCCCGTTCGGTATCGGTGTGATCATGCTGAATGGCTTTCTTGCAGAATTCATGGTGGGAATGAAGAATGGTGAACGTTCAATGCCATATTGGCGGAACACCAAAACAATCTTCCGTGCGGGTATACGAAGGAGTTCCTTATCGTTGGGATTGCTCGTCGTCTGTTACTGCTCTCTCTTCTTCCTTTCAATTCCCGTTACGATTCCCGGAACAGTTCTACTATTGTCTACAGCCATTACACTCAATGCGCTGAGTATGACCGGATACAACGGTATAACGCCGCTGGTGATATCACTGGGACTTCTCTTGACGGCGGTTTCTATCGGCTGGATGTGGATCGTGGTGGGCTGGCCGCTGCTTATCTTTCTGGCAATGCTTGTTCAGGTCTACTTGCTGGGAGTAAAGAAAAACTAAAATTAAGTTCCTTTTCCTAATTACAAGATTACAATATTGCAATCTTGCAATGCTCTTTTCTATTTCTTCAACCATTCCTCCTTCAACTGCTCCAACTCCTTCTGCCCAAATTTGGGATTCTCATAGTGCCCTTTCAGCGTTCTTTGTCGAAGCGCTTCATAGATCGTCACAGCACAGGCAACGGATACATTCAAACTTTGGATCATTCCCATCATCGGGATATAGATCGTAGCATCCGCCAGGGATGCAGCCTCATCGGTTACACCTGTATGTTCATTGCCGAAAACAAATGCCGTCGGTTTTGTCAGATCAAATTCATACAGTTGTTTTGCATTCTCATCCAGCTTCGTGGCAAGAATCTGAAACCCTTCCTTTTTGAGTTGTCCATAACATTCTGCAATCGATGAAAACTTCCGGCGCGAGATCCATTTATTTGCGCTGGAGGAACTCTTACTCCCGATCTTCGGATATTTTGCCGTCGTATAGACAAGATTCACTCCCATGATCCCGACAGCATCTGCGGACCGCAGCATCGCACTCACATTATGCGGATCGTGAATATCCTCCATCACCACTGTCAAATCGGGCTGGCGCTGCTCCAACACTTTGAATACTTTATTTTTTCGCCGCTCAAGTCTCATAGTTGTAATGTATTTTTTAAAAACTAATAGTCATCCTGAGCAAGCGAATCCTGCAACGCAGGTTGAGCACGTCGATGGATCCACGGTGAATAAAATTATTCACTAACAATGATCGGCTCTGCATTTCGTGAATCCCGCTGCAGAATCACGATCGCCGCAATAACACTGCATGCACCGATGATCTGTACTGCTCCCATCCGTCCATTCAAAAAGAGCCACTCCGAAATGATTGCCACAACAGGTTCCAGTGTACTGATGATGATCGCTTTGCTGGATTGGATATGCTTCAATCCATAGTAATAGAGTGAATATGGAATCAAGATCGATATCAGTGCAATAATGCCGAAAACCTTCCAGTCTTCGCCGCTATAATTCGCTTTGGCAATATCAAAAGGAGTATTGATGAAACTCCAGAATAACGTCGCCGAGCCGAGCAGATAGATCAACCCGGTCCATATGGAATACTTTTGCGTCAGCGTCTTTCCGCTGATGTTGAAAATGGAAAATGATACCGCAGCAAGAAGTGCGAAGATGATCCCTTTATGGGTCCCCTGGATCACGGCAGGATCATATGCGCCGATGGCAAGAATAATACCCCCGATGGAAAGCAATAATGCTGCTATTTTTGCTGTAGTAAGTTTTTCCTTTTGGAATAGAACGGTATACATCATCACCATGATCGGCGCTGTATACTGTACAAGGATCGATGTGGAAACATTCGATTCTTTGATCGCAGCGTAATAGAAATAATTTGAACCTGCTACACCCAGTATCCCAACAACGAGAAAATGCGGGATATCGATCACATTGAACGTAAGCAATCGTCTGTTGGTCGCAAGAAAGAAGAGAAAGAGAACGGCGAAGGAAAGTGTCACACGCATTTGAACGAGAATCAGCGGTTCATATGCTTTATTGAAGAAGGATTTAGCAACAGAGGCTGCAACTCCCCACATCACCGCTGCAAGAGAGATTGCAATGTACCCTTTCAGGTGCTTCATTTGATGGGACTCTCCCCGGACTCATCCGCTTTTACGCGGTAGTATTCTGCAAGGGCAGTCTCTCCCGTTGCATTATGCAGCACGGCGAGACGAAGACAGATGTTCTTATTGTTCGGAACAAATTCATATCCGATCTTCAGGAATTCGATCAGGATCTTTGCAGGGGGAATATCAAGATCTGGATTGTAACAGTCGCAGGCATCAAGATACGGATCGGCTTCGTTCGGTCTGATCGCTGCAG
>CAIVNT010000090.1 GCA_903907305.1 uncultured Ignavibacteriota bacterium | reverse complement strand
TTGTTCGAAGGGAACGTATATTCGTTCTTTGGCAAATGATATCGGTGTAAAATTAGGATGCGGCGCATATTTGAAAGAACTTTGCAGGACAAAGATCGGTGAGTTTAGCGTCACAGATGCTCTACCAGTAGAACAATTGCATCTGTTGGAACCGAAGATTCTTCCAAAGGCGGTTACGGTATGATGATTGTCCGTTCGCTTGACGAACTTCGGTTTGAAAAGAACTCTGTATTGACGATTGGTATGTTCGATGGGGTCCATCGTGCACATCAATCCATCTTCAGCCGCATTGTTGAAAAAGCGAAAAAGATCTCCGGACGAAGTGTTGTTGTAACATTCGATCCGCATCCTCGCGAAGTTGTATCAAAAGCAGCCAATGGAATCGATCTACTTTCCACGTTGGATGAAAAGCTGCAAATAATAGAAAAATATGGGGTTGACCTGGTATTCATCATCCCATTTACATTTGAGTTCTCGCAATTATCGTTCAGCGAATTCTATTCAACATATATCATCAATGGAGTCGGTGTTTCCGAGGTTGTAGAAGGGTTCAATCATCAGTTCGGCCGCGATCGTGAAGGCGGTATGCATCAAGTGGTAGAACTTGGCATGAAACACAATTTTTCCGTCGAAACAATGGCCATGGTAAAAGAGGGGGAAATTGCTATCAGCAGTTCAAGTGTTCGCGATGCTTTGATGGCAGGGAATATTGTTTCCGCAAACAGTTTGCTTGGATTTGAATATGAGTTCTCCGGAATTGTCGTCCGTGGTTTCGGTCGGGGAAAGCAGATCGGTTATCCGACTGCGAATATAAAGCTGGATAATCCAAAGAAACTGGTCCCGCAAACCGGTATTTATGCGGTGAAGATCAGCGTTGAAGGTAAATGGTACGGCGGCATGATGAGTATCGGACATAATCCGACATTCGGTGATGCTCAGGAACGGACGATTGAAGTGAATATCTTTGATTTTGATAAAGATATTTATGACGAAACTGTCACGGTTCAAGTGCTGGACCGGACACGCAGCGAAAAAAAATTCGATTCAGTCGATGCGCTGATTAAAGAGATTGATAACGATAAGATCATAATTACGAAAATTGTAAAACACTATAAACACATATCTTCATAAGGAGCCACAATGGCAATCACAAAAGAACTAAAGAACGAACTGGTTACAAAATTCGGAAAAGATGCTAAGGACACCGGATCACCTGAAGTACAGGTTGCGATCCTTACCGCGAACATCAATTCGCTCTCCGAACATTTCGCAAAATTTAAAAAAGACAACCACTCACGCGTTGGTCTGCTTCGCATGGTGGGAAAACGACGTCGCCTGCTCGATTACCTGGTGAAAAAGGATATTGAACGTTATCGCAAAGTGATCGCAGCATTGGGTATTCGTAAATAATAAGACATTCATAGTTCCACTGTACATAGAAAAGAAGAAAATTATATGATAGTAAAAAAGAGCGTCCAGATCGGGAATTTCTCGCTGGAATTTGAAACAGGCCGTTTCGCAAAACAAGCGGACGGTGCAGTCATGATCAGATACGCAGACACAATGGTTCTGGCAACAGTCGTAGCCGCTAAACAGCCGAAAGTGGGATTGGACTATTTCCCGCTGCAGGTTGAATTCAGGGAAAAGATGTCCGCTGCTGGAAAGATCCCCGGAGGATATCTGAAACGCGAAGGCCGTCCTTCGGATAAAGAAATTCTGTCGGCACGATTGATCGATCGTCCCATCCGTCCGATGTTTCCGGATGCCTACCATTGCGACACTCAGATCATCGTCACTGTCTATTCATCTGATCAACAGAATGATGCTGATGTTCTGGGTGCTTGCGCTGCGTCTGCCGCATTGATGATCTCAGATTCACCGTTCGATGGTCCTGTCGCTGAGGTCCGCGTCGGCCGTGTGAACGGAGAATTCCTCCTCAACCCGACATTCGCAGAACTCGAACAGAGTGATATGGATGTCATCGTCTCCGGAACCGTAACTTCTATCCTGATGGTCGAAGGTGATTCCCGCGAAATTTCCGAAAAGGATATGCTTGCAGCTCTTGCGTTCGGACACGAAGCGATCAAACAGATCTGCCAACTGCAGCTGGAATTCGCAGCCGAAGTGAAGAAAGTGAAACGCGTTGTCACACCAATAGTATACGATGCTGCTCTGCTTGCTGAAGTCAAAACACTTGCTGAAGTCCGTATCCGCGACGCAGCAAATACCGTCTCCGCAAAGGAAGAACGTGCAGACCGCCGCAATGCGATCGTTACGGAGACTCTGGAATCTTTGAAAGAGAAATTCCCCGAACAGGAATCGGTGATCAAGGATATCATCCATGATATCGAAAAGACAGAGATGCGTGAAATGATCCTCGGCAAAAAGAAACGTCTTGATGGACGCGGACTTGCCGATATCCGACAGATTACCATCGAAACTGCAGTTCTGCCGCGTGCACACGGTTCCGCATTGTTTACCCGCGGAGAAACACAGTCTCTTACCACCGTAACGCTCGGAACGAAGGATGATGAACAGAATACAGACGGGTTGATCGAATTCAAACCTCGCCGCTTCATGCTTCATTACAACTTCCCGCCGTTCTCTGTCGGTGAAGTCGGCCGCCTCGGCGGAATCGGACGTCGCGAGATCGGCCACGGTAATCTGGCTGAACGCGCGTTGAAGAACCTGATCGGCGATGAAAAAGAATTCCCGTACTCGGTTCGTATTGTTTCGGATATCCTCGAATCGAACGGTTCGTCCTCCATGGCGACTGTCTGCGCAGGTTCGCTGGCGTTATTTGATGCAGGTGTCCCGCTAAAAAAAGCGTGCGCCGGTATTGCAATGGGTCTCGT
>CAIVNT010000089.1 GCA_903907305.1 uncultured Ignavibacteriota bacterium | reverse complement strand
GGTGATGCTTCAATATAACAAAACTTCAAATAGATTCGACCGCATCAACCGATCAGACGGAAGATGGGATATTTATTTTCGTTGATATCAAAATACGGAGACCGTTTGTAGAAGAAATCCAGACGCGCGCTTGCATCATTCCTGAATGCTTCATCCTTCAATAATTCGTCGAACTCCTGCCGCAGTTCTTCGCTGGAATCCAGCATCATCTGTGCGATCGGCTCCATAATATATGCTTCGGCATATTCCTTCCGTTCGAAGAATGCATTCATGAATCCCCACGCGACGAATGAATCCGGACTCTCAGGTTCGAGCAGATGTACGATCACTCTCAGGGTTCTTTGGTTCGTCCGGACGATAAATGTGCCGGCAGGGAAACTGACAGATCTTTTTTGGGAAATACAGGATACCGAAACGCAATATCGTCCTTCATATGGTTTGGACGAAAATTTCACATCGGTAAATTCAACCTGTTCCACTTTGACCGTACGGGATCCGTGTAATGTTTCAACCGCTATTCCGTGCAAACGAAGTATCTCAATAAGCGCATTGAACTCTTTTGGAATGATATACGCTTTAGGGATCTTAACCCGATTGGAAGAAATGACATCCTCATAGATCGGGATCTCAATTTCGATCGGTTCATCCGAATACCGTTCCACTTCATTCCCTGTAATGGAGCTTTCTTCTGTTCCATACCGGAATCCCTTAAAGATGAACGGCTTCGCATTCTCCGAAACATCCAACACAAGTGATAACGATTTCAATTTTGATGAAGCGACATCCGCAGTATGATTCAATTTCATCAACGTCCGATGATCACGATGCACAAGCTCAAGAGCGGCAACATTCATCGCAAAGGTCGAACGGACTCTGTTCTCGTACGGTTTCAAAGAATGCGTCTCTACCAACAGGCCAAGCCGATTCTGTACCGCTGTATATCCGGTAGATAATCTCGGCGGAGCAGGCGAATCAACGATGCCGCTTTCAATCGTACCGTCTTTGAAGACGATATATGGAGATGTGAGAAATCCTTTTTCCTCCGTTTGCTGAATTACGTAGGGGAGGAATTTCCCTGTTCCCCATTTCGAAAGTTTGGGATCGATGTTCTCACTTTTTTCGAGTGCATACGTTACATGATACTGATAGTCCGCTCCGTTTGTTGTATGATTGTCAATGAATAGATCGGGAAGCCAGTTGTTGAATAATTCAAGGAATGAGCGTATCTCCGGCGTATCCGTTTTCATATAGTCACGGTTCAGATTCAGATTCCAGCTGTTCGTTCTCCATCCCATCTCTTCCGGTCCGTTCTGGTTGGGACGATTGAATCTGCTGATGCGTTCATGCCCATCCACACTTAAGATCGGTATGACGAGAAGGATAATATTTTCAAGCAAATGGAATTTCTCTTTCGTCACGAGGATCTCGCGCAGCAGGATCATGGAGGAATCTTTTCCTTCGATCTCACCGGCGTGGATTCCGTTTTGGATCAACACTATTGCTTTACCGCTCTTTTTCGCTTTATCCGGAGTGAACTCTTTGTCTTTCGCGATCACCAAACATTCGATCGCTCTTCCCTGAGGTGATGTACCGATAGTGAACATCTTTGCATATGGAGTTTTCGACTCGAACTGACGGAAATACTTCATCGATTCTTCATACAGCGGAGAACCGGTGAGTCCTGAATGTTCAAAATATGTGATCCAATGTGATTTCATTTTTTTGTAAAAAAGTGTTCAATGTCTTTCGAAAAATAATCGAATGTGCCGATCGGTTCAAATCCGAAATCGCGTTTTGCAGCAGCATGATCTCCTGCAATATCCTTGTGGAATTTTCCTGCCGCATGGACCGTTGCATGAAGAATACCGAATTTCCCCAACAGAATATCTGCAAGTGATAGAAATTCACAGATGAATTCCGGAACGTAGATCGGTTGATATTTCAATCCCATCTTCTCACCAATCGTTCGGAAGATTTGATCGATTGTGGTATGGTGCTCTTTATCGGACATCCAATACCACTTCCCGATTGAGGTGTTGTTCTTTTCGCACTTGATGAATGCCTGGATCACATTATCGATGTGTGTCAGACTGCGAATATTCTTTCCGTTACCGAAAATGAGCTGCCGTTTCCATTGCATCATCAGAATGAGACTCTGATTTCGTAATGGCATGTGAGGTCCGAAGAACCAGAACCCACGCAACGATGTTCCCTCAATGAAGCCATCGTTCGTTTTTTGCAGAATGTATTGTTCAGCAAGATATTTGCTCTTCCCGTAATTTTTATACGGATGCGCTTTTTCATTCTCATCAAAGATCCGTTTTCCGCGTCCGAATCCGCATATGCTGTCGGTACCCGTGTAGATGATACGTTTTACGCCGTTTTCGATGCATGTGTCGACAAGATTTTTTGTTCCGACCCAATTTACATCATAGAGCGTTTGAATCTTAAGCGGGTAGATGACTCCGGCACAATGATAGACCGCTTTCACATCCTTGAGTGCGATTGCAATACTCTGCTTGTTCTCCAAATCTCCGTAGACGATCTCAAAATTCTTTGGAAGGTCGAAACGGAAATGTTTGAACGAAGGCTGAACGAGTAATCGCACTTTGCGGTCGACAGCGAATTGTCCCTGATGATCACCGTTCATCATGACATCGACCATACGGTTTGCCAGCCATCCTGGAAATCCTGTGATGAGAAGAATATCATCATCGGCATATGATGTCCGATGAAGCTTTTCTGATTCTTTTCTTTGAACGATGTTTGCGAGACCGGACAAATGATAGCGAACTTCATTGACTCCATTCGTCAAGGTTTCACGGATGGGAGGGATATTGTACTGTAACTCTTTCACCGCTTTGGAAGAATCATACCAGCTGTAATTTCCGATGATGGAATTGACATAGTGAGGATCGATCGGTGACCGCTTCCCCAGCAACATTTTCGCAATGACGGAACCGAGATAAATACACCATTTCGGAATTTTTACGTACGGTTTAGAACGGTGGTTGATCTCAGCAAGAAGTGTATACAATTCCCTGAACGTCAGATTGACACCGCCAAGAACATATTGTCCTTTCACGGTTCCGATTTTCCACGCAGCAACATGAGCCTGAGCGACTTCCCGGACACCAGCGATGGAAATACCGCCGTCAAAGTAGAACTGCTGTCCGGTCAACAGTGCTTTTTGAATGATTGAATGTGGAGGGGTCAGTTTTGCATTGTTCGATCCCACAACCCAGGAAGGATATATGCGCCGGATGTCAATTCCTTTTTTGATCAGTGATTCACAATAATCCTCCGCAAGCATCTTCCCTCTTACATAGGGACTCTCAGCAAAAGCATTTCGGCCATTCTCATCGATCAATCGGTTCTGATCAGAAGACCTTCCCAGAACAACAACTGAACTCGTGTAGATGATCGTGTTAATTCCCGAATCGACCGCCACGGAAAGAACAGTTTGAGTAAGTTCGAGAGTGTTTCGGATAACACGTGTTTCGTCGGAAGTATCAGTGGTGTTCTCCGCAGCGAGGTGAAATAACGATGATGCACCCTGAAGAATTGAACTGTACGTTTCGGGATGAAAAAGATCAGCAAGATGAACAGCGGCGCCCATTGAACGAAGCCGTTCAACATTCACATTTTCTGAACGGACAAGCACGTGAACTTCGTAACCCTGCCGGCACAACTCCTGTGCAACATGGTAACCGATGTGCCCTGACGATCCGGTAACAACGACTTTTTCACTCATGCGTTATAATTCCACTGACCGAAACTGAATCCGTCGAATGAAATAATGGAGCAGTGTTGAGACAGAATTCTTGATGGAATTCGATGATACGCGCGGCGAAGGCGCAACATAATGTATCGGAATTTCGGCGATGCGTCTGTTCCGAAGCAGATAGCGAAGTTCCGTTTGATAGAAATGCGCCTTGGATCTGAATGGATAATTGATAAAACGTCCGACCACATCACGGTGGAATCCCTGAAATCCTGATGTCATATCTTTTAATTTTGTCCCGAGCAACATATTTGCAAGGAATGTTCCGGCTTTTGAAAGGAACCATCGGTTGAACGGAGAACCGTTGATAGAACCACCGTTGATAAACCGGCTGCCGAACGCACATTCATTCCCTTCATTCAATACGCGGAGGAACATCGGGATCGCACGGGGATCATGTGACAGTCCGGCATCCATTTCGATGATGATATCATACCCGGCATCGTACGCAACACGGAGTCCATTAATATATGCATCCACAACATTTCTGTTCTGC
>CAIVNT010000088.1 GCA_903907305.1 uncultured Ignavibacteriota bacterium | reverse complement strand
TTGCGGGCGCGGTCATCATCTGGTACGGCGGACAACAGGTATTGATCACGGGTGAGATGAAAGCTGCGGAATTCCTTGGATTTCTCTTTGCGGTATTTCAGATCATGCCGCCGGTGAAGGATCTTGCCAGTGTAAGCAATCGGCTCCAGGAATTCTCTGCGGCCGGCAAAAGGATCTTCGAAATTCTCGACACGAAACCTGCCATTCAAAATTCTCCGGGAGCAAAGTCGATTTCTGAGATCAACGATTCAGTTGAGATGCGGCATGTTACATTCGCCTATGCATCGGAGAACGGTGAACAGCGGGTCGTGCTTTCCGATATCAATCTTCGCGTTCGCAAAGGGGAACTCATCGCGTTGGTGGGACCAAGCGGCGGCGGGAAGACGACATTCGTCGATCTTCTGCCGAGATTCTACGACCCGATCGGCGGAGGAATATTTATCGATGGTATTGATATCCGTCAGATCGACGTGAAATCGCTCCGCGAAAAGATCGGCATCGTCACGCAGGAAACAATTCTCTTCAATGATTCTGTGCGCAATAATATTGCCTACGGACTAGAGACATGTCCCATCGAAAAGATCCGCGAAGCCGCGAAAGCGGCGAATGCGCTTTCATTTATCGAGGATATGCCGTTCGGTTTTGAATCGATCATCGGTGACAGAGGAGTGAAACTTTCCGGCGGACAACGTCAGCGTTTGTCCATCGCCCGCGCATTATTGAAGAATCCGCCCATCATGATCTTCGATGAAGCCACATCGGCGCTGGATTCCGAGAGTGAGATCCTCGTGCAGGAAGCGATGGAACGCCTGATGCAGAATCGTACGTCGTTCGTTATCGCACACAGACTTTCCACCATCCGCAATGCAGACAGGATCATCGTTCTTGAACATGGAACAATCGTTCAGGAAGGAAGGCACGTCGAACTTCTGAAACAAAAGTCCGGTCTGTATAAAAAACTTCACGATATGCAGTTTGCACATCAATGACCACAACAGAATCTCTCAAAACATATCTCTATTGGGCCATCGTTTTGGAAGTCTGTTTGATCTCCATCTCGATCGCAGCGGCTTCCATATTCCTTTCACTCATCATTCTTGCGCTGATCATGATTGCCGTGAAGGAGCGAAAATGGACTACGGCCGGTTCTGCCGTTGATCTGGCATTCCTTGCCTACTGTTCAATTGAATTCATTACCGCCGTTAATTCTGCACAGATGTTTGATGCTCTTCGTAATTCGAAACGGCTGCTGCTCATCACTCTGGTGTATGGCGTGATCGTTTCGTTCACATCGAAAGAAAGGATCCGAAAAGGATTGTTGTTCCTATCGGCATCCGTCGCATTGTTATCCGTTGCCGAGATCATTTTCTATTTCTATGAAGGGATCGCACGGCTGTATGTGTTTCAGCATTATATGACGACAGGCGGATTGAAGATGATCGTTTCGTTGATTCTGATCCCATTCATTCTTAGTCCGGACACAGCAAGAAGGGAAAGGATTTTCAGTTTCGCGGTATTCATTCCCACGTTCACCGCGTTGATATTGACCAACACACGAAGTGCGTGGCTCGGTTTTGTTGTTGGTGTGATCGTCATCAGTATACTCTATTACCGGAAACTATTCCTTATTCTTGCAGTAACCATCGTTCTTTTCTTTACATTCGGACCGCAGCAGCAGGTCGATCGTGCCAAAAGTATTGTTGACTTCACCAATTCAACGAATATAGGCCGACTGAATATGTGGACGACAGGTTTGAAAATGTGGCAGGATCATCCGGTGCTCGGGTTCGGTGATATCGATCTTTATCACACATATCTTACGTATAGAACTCCGACCGGTGATGAACCGGCGGGACATCTCCACAATAATTACATCCATATACTTGTGACGCTTGGAACGGCAGGATTGATCGTGGTGTTAACGATGTTCTTTGTGATCCTGAAAAGGGAATATAATATTGTAAAAAAATATTCCGCTGAACCTTTCATTCGCAATATCGCACTTGGATCCGTTGCTGTCTTTACGGGATTTATGGTGAACGGTATCTTTGAATGGAATTTCGGCGATCACGAAATTATGGTCTTTGTCTGGTTTACGGTAGGACTTTGTCTTGCGGCAAATAACAGCGGAGACCGCACTGTATGAAAATGAATTGTTCCGTGATCATCATTACGAAGAATGAAGAACACAATATTCAGGAGTGTCTTGATAGCGTACGTTTTTGTGATGATCTTATTGTTGTCGATGCGGAGAGTGTTGACTCTACAGTACAGCGGGCGAAGATCTATACGGATAAAGTGTATGTCAGAAAATGGGAAGGATTTTCGTCGGCAAAGCAGTTCGGTGTTCGACGGGCAGAACATTCGTGGATCATCTGGCTGGATGCCGATGAACGGGTGATGCCGGAACTTGCGGAAGAATTGCAGCGGATAATCCCGCAGAATCCGAATGAGGCCGCATTTACTGTTGCGCGCAGAGCATATTTTATGGGGAGGTGGATCAAACATTCAGGATGGTATCCGAGTAGAGTAGCTCGAGTTTTCCATAAAGACCGTGCGGAATTCAATGATGCCGCAGTGCACGAAGGTCTGCAGGTCAATGGAACGATCGGAGCGTTACGAAATGATCTTCTTCATT
>CAIVNT010000087.1 GCA_903907305.1 uncultured Ignavibacteriota bacterium | reverse complement strand
GAATCGGTTCAGGTCGATGGCCACCTGTTTGATGGACTGCATCCGTTCGTTCGGATCCTTCTCCATGCATTCAAGGACAATGCGGTCGAGTTCAGAATCTGTTTCAGGTTTCACGGTTGAAGGAGGTGCTACATCAACATTGACGATCTCGTATAGAATGGCACTCTCGTGTGCGCCGGAGAACGGCGATTTCCCGGTAAGCATTTCGTACAACAGAACACCGAATGAAAAAATGTCCGAACGGTGATCCGTTTCCTGTCCTTGTACCTGTTCCGGGGACATGTATCCGAGTGTTCCAACGGTGCTTCCGGCTTTCGTCAGCCGCGACACTCCGACAAGTTTTGCAAGACCGAAATCCATGATCTGCACGATGCCATCCTTGCGGACCATGATATTTTCCGGTTTTATATCCCGGTGAACAATTCCCTTTTCGTGTGCAGCGGACAAACCTTCGGCAATCTGGATCGCGTACTCGATCGCCTGTTTTTGCGTAAGGGACGATTTCTTCTCCTGAAGCGTCTGCCCGTCAACGAATTCCATTACGATGAACATCTGCGAATCATGTTCCTGAATATCAATGATTGAGCACACATTCGGATGGTTCAGCGCTGCTGCGGATTGCGCTTCCTGAATGAATCGCGCTTTATCCTGCTCCGATGCCGCCATATGCGGCGGAAGGAATTTTAGGGCGACGAAGCGGTTGAGTTTGGTATCGGTAGCTTTGTAAACTACTCCCATACCTCCTTCGCCTAATTTCTCAAGGATCTTATATTGAGAAATTGTTTGACCTATCATACTTTCCCCCCTTTAGGTCCCGACAAAAAACGTCGGGATCCTCGAAATTTCTTCTGCTCGCAAAAAATGCTCGCAGGAAATTTCGGGACTTTATAGACGACGCCCATACCACCTTCGCCCAGCTTCTCAAGAATTTTGTAATGTGATATTGATTGACCGATCATAGATTTTCCCATTTGTTGATTTGTTCATTTATTCATTGAAGAGCATTATGCGCAGCATTGAATCAATGAAACAATGAACCGATGTATCAATTGCTCTTCTTCAACTCTTCCGTCCAATTCATGATGTAATTGAACGCGGTCATCTTTGCGTTGTTCTTTCCGTTCCTCACCATGACGAATCGTTTTCCATCCGGCGTGATATCATAATTATAGACCGGATTGTTCGGGAAATACATCTGTGTCACATCAAAAATGTCATGGGGCTCTTCTGCTGAAAAGGTCGGCTGTGTTCTCACTGCTGCCCCCATCAACTTACCGAGCGGATTGATGAAGTAGATGAATTTTCCGTCGGGGGACCATTTGGGAGACACTCCGCCGTTCACAGAGATCTGCCATTTTCCTTTCAGCTCCGGGAACGAACGGACGAAGATCTCGAAGGTCCCTGTCTCATTGGTGAAGAAGAGAAAATATTTTCCGTCCGGTGATATTTGTCCGCCGGATTCATATGGAGCCGAATTCAACAGCATCGTTGAACCGTTCTTTTTTTGAAGATCGATCATCGTAATGTCGCCGTCGGACGGTCCCCCTTCTGTATTGAGGATGAGGAACTTTCCATCGTGCGAAACAGAAACGGGATATGTCGGGACGGTCATCCTCTGAAGCAATTTTCCTTCCGAGCCGCCATCGGCAGATATTTCCCATATTCCTTCCTCGCTTGCAACAGCATTCGCATAATAGATCGTTTTACTGTCCGCACTCCAGGCAGGCGCGAACATTTTCTTACCGAATGTCAGCCTGCTGAAAGAACTTTTTTTGAAATCGTAGATCCAAATATCGTTGTCGCTTCCCCGCACCACTCCAAATGTCACGGCCATTTTTGATCCATCCGGCGACACACGCGGTGCATTATACGGCTGCAATTGAGAAGTGATCGGTGTGATCTTCCCGTCCACACCTGCCCATACCAATTCAAGATCTTTGTTCAATGCACCGGGGAGATAGACGAGATGTCCGTTGTTTGAGACGTCATAATCGACCACGCCGCTGCCGGGATCGCTGCTCACTTCACTGATCACTGTGGTCAATGGTTTTTTCAGCCGGAAATCGCTCAGACTGAACGGTGCAGCAAGAAGAGTGCTGTTACGGCCGACGATCAAATATCCGGGTTCAACATATTTTGCCATTTCTCCGCGGACATCCAGAACATGACGCTCACCGGACTCGATCGATTGTATAATGATCGGTGCATCAGAATACGAATTCGGATTATTCACATCGCCGAGCGTATAGAGAACATATTGACATCCGGGAAGCACCTGCACCCAACGATGAGACCGTTCATGCCGAATGGTATCGAGTGTTGAGATCACTTTCAGATCTCCTCCTTTGGTATTGACCGACATGATGCCGGATGCAAATGAAGGAGAGAAATAGATACGGTCATCAGAACCCCACGATGCACCCCGGAATCCGACAGCATCGGTCACGATCTCGACTGCACCTCCCTGAACAGGGATCTTCTTGATCTTCCCGTCGGCGGCAAAACCGATCCATTGCCCGTCCGGCGAGAAGAACGGTGCCGTGCCGTTCTCCGTCCCTTTCAATGGTATCCCGAGATAATTCGTCAATGACCGAACGTAGATCTTCGTTATTCCCGACTCGAACATTGTATATGCCAATATCGATCCATCCGGCGACAATGCGATGCTTGGAATATCGGAACGCGCAATTTGCTGGTCGGATGTATTGATCACTGATATATTGAACCGATGAGTGTCTGTTGAATGTCTCCCCCCGATCGGATACACTATCACCAGAACAATGGATGCCGCAACAACGATCGACGTGATCAGCCAGGGAAGGTTCTTCGCGCTGAACAAGATCTTTAACAACGGCATGACAGGTGATTGCTGTGAAACATTGGGCATTGAACCGGTCGTAAAGGTCCGGCTCATTCGCGTTCTGCTCGATGTCCGTTTGAAGCGGTTCAGATCGATCGCAACCTGTTTGATGGACTGCATCCGTTCGTTCGGTTCCTTCTCCATGCATTCCATAACGATGCGGTCAAGTTCGGGATCGAGTTCCGGTTTCACTGTGGACGGAGGCGGAACATCCACATTGACGATCTCATACAAGATGGCACTTTCGTGTGCGCCGGTGAATGGTGATTTCCCCGTCAGCATTTCGTATAATAGAACACCGAATGAAAAGATATCGGAACGATGACTTGTTTCCTGTCCCTGCACCTGTTCCGGCGACATATATCCAAGAGTCCCGACTGTACTTCCGATCTTTGTCAGCCGTGATGCACCGACAAGTTTTGCCAGTCCGAAGTCCATCACCTGAACGATCCCGTCCTTGCGGACCATGATGTTCTCAGGTTTGATATCCCTGTGAACTATACCTTTTTCATGCGCTGCTGCAAGTCCTTCGGCAATCTGTATCCCGTATTCGATCGCCTGTTTCTGCGTCAATGTCGATTTCTTTTCCTGCAGTGTTTGTCCATCGACGAATTCCATGACGATGAACATCGTTCCTTCGTGTTCCTGAATGTCGATAATGGAACAGACATTCGGATGATTCAGCGCAGCAGCCGATTTCGCTTCCTGAATGAACCGCGCCTTATCCTGTTCGGATGCGGCAAGATGCGGAGGAAGGAACTTAAGCGCGACGAAGCGGTCGAGTTTGGTGTCGGTAGCTTTATAGACTACTCCCATACCTCCCTCTCCGAGTTTCTCCAAAATCGTATATTGCGATATTGATTGGCCAATCATAGATTTATTCATTTATTGATTGAATCATTTGTCCATTGAAAAACAGTTATACTCTTCAATGAGTCAATGATGAAATGATTCGATGAGACAATTGAATCATCATTTACTGTAATTGATATCTCTGATCTCATCCGCATTCCTCGTCAATTGCCATCGAATGAGCGTTACCGGGATCATTCCCGTTGTATACATCTCATCGAAGAAATTGAACATTCGAAAATCTTTTCCGATCTGCCGGCTCCGGTCCATGATCAACCGATCGACAAGATATTTTCCCGTAATATAACCGGTACCGTATCCGGGCTGACGAAGATACAATTGCTGTTCAAAGATCACAAGGGAGGGATCGCCGGTATTCCAAGGAGAAGGTGTCCATTGAACATGATATTTACGTCCCTGATCCAATGTGAATTCGTTCGACTGGACATACAATGAGGCCAATCCCCGGGCACACCGCTGTGCAAGCATCACCCAAACCAATTCTTTAGAGCGAGGATTATCATCATAGAGTCCGCAGCGCATCAGCAGTTCTTCCATTCCCGTAGCTAATCCTTCGGACCGGCTGTCCCAAATATTGAACGGCTGAGCCTCACGCCGGATGATACTCTGATGGGGTTCCTCCTTCATGCGAGCAAGATCGAACCAGTGTGTTGCATGTGTATATAATATCAACGGATCGCTATGCATGATTATGGTAAAGAACGACCGCTTTCCTTCCGGCTCGAATGATCCCAAATGTTTCCGCAGCGCCGGTTCCATGTAGTCCCTTACAGGAAGGACTTTTTGTTCCTTCAAAAACGTCATCAAATGAGTTACCGCATGATCGGCAAGACTGTCATATTCCTTCGGACTTGAGATCATTCGCATCGGGGGAAGAGCTTTATTATGCTGACGTTCCTGTTCCAGCGAAGCATATGCGCGCGCCAACTCGCGTTTCAACAGCGTTACTTCATCATCCCACGTCATCGGCTCCAAAAGAACATGACGAAGATACCATGTGTAATTCTCTTTTCCGATACCGGAAGGTCCAGTCTTTAACGGCAATTGTTGCTTCAGCCATTCACCGAACTTGATCGTGGCGTTCTTCGCATTTGATAATGAAGTGTGAAATTCTTTTCCTGCACTTTCTGTCTTTTTTTCCAGTTCATCAAGGTCCGAAGCCTGAATGCTGACATTCCGGATCCCTTCATTCCACAGATCACGGGCATTGCCGGTTAGATTGGTCCTTGCCTGATCCAGGAACGGCGGGATCACTTTCAACTGCGCAGTGAGTTTCTTTTCATCCTCAGCAGAAAGCGGGAACGAATATTCCCAGATTTCGATGGCTGCATGACATACTGGTCCTTCGTGCGACGGTGTGTCGCTCTGCTCGCTCCATAGCAAAACATAATATGCAGGATCGCGCTGCCACGGTTGCAGTACCCGAAGATTGAAATCAAGCCCGTTCATCTCGGCTCGGACCAATTCACGATCGACCTTTTGCTCGATCGTCCATCCAGACGTATCAATGCGGATGAATCGCTCCTCAACATCCAACATTCTGTGACGGATGTTGTTCAGACTCGTTCGGGAATAGTCCGGCACACCGTCTTTTCCTGTAGGACACTCTAATTGCCTCAAGTCATGAAAAAGAGTGACGAGATCTCCATAGGCGCCGGATGCCCCGTTACTTTCTGCTGAAAATACTCCCCGGAAAAAAATGAGAATAGAGATCATAAGCAGTGAAGAAATATGTGTTTTAGGTTTCAATCCTGTTCTTATCGGAGCACTCATGTCGTTGTAGTTTAGTTATTATGTGTTTTTTGAAATCATCCTTCGACTCGCCATTCAAGGAACGCGGGGCTCGCTCAGGATGACCATTGTTGTAAAAACATTCTCTGCTATTGTCTCCAGACTATTTACCATGTAATCGAATAATTCGGAAGAACATCGATCGGTAATTGCTGCACTGAATCGATACTCTTTTGTATCTCCGGCGAGATCACTGCCCATCGGTCGAAGAATTTCTGCACTCTGTCATTATTTCCATCCCCTTCAAGGATGAGAAGTTCACGGTCTAGATCCATGATCCCCCGACGGATCTTTTTGAAATTCACGGACCATCGCTGTGTCGCCGCATCGACCGAAACGCCTCCATTCGACCGCAGATAGTTCAACGAGATCGCTGCAGCTTTCGCATGCGCTTCGTTCAGACCAAATCGGACCGACCGGAACAGACTACCGAGATACGAGACATAGAAATATTTTTCTTTCTTTGCATCAACAATGCCCTTATCCATCAGATAGGCGAGCGAGTGCAATCCGGTGATATCCGCTTTGCATTCTTCCAATGCGTTATAGTTCGGCCCGATCGCAGCATTCGCCGCCATCCCTTTCTTTGCCCCGGTCTTGACTGTGCGCGGACCGACCGCATGGCAGATCTCGTGCATCAGAACGAACTGGAAGAATCCGTCATCGGAGAGGTATTGCTGTTGTGAATTATCCAGCACATTCTTACTCACGGGTACAACAATGGCATTGAACCGGGCCTTCAGCATATTCGTCCAGAATGTCTTTGTTGTCCCCTTCTTTTCCTGCACCAGCGGATCGTTCGGAAGATTCGTAGCGACGGCCTGATAACCGACAGCACCTTCGCCGCAGCGGATAATGTCTTGAACAACAATGAACTTCGCCGTCAATCCTTTCACTTCTGATTTATATCCATCCGGTATCGGAAGGTTCAATTCCAATTCCGGAAGATGGCTCGTGTACATATCAAGTTTCTTCGATTCCACCTGATCGACGATCTCGATGTGTGCTTCATATTTTGCTTTCACCCCTTTGATCCCGTCCGAGTAGGTCTCGAACGGACCAAATACCATATCGATCGTATTATCCTTCATATCGATCCACGCCACGTCGGCATCAAAATACTCGTCCGTGGTCAACGCGAGAGCTTTCAACCGCAGGAATTTCGAGAACGACGGATTCTTTGAAAGATCGGCACATTCATTCAGGATGGAAACGATCGGACCGATGTACTGTTGATATTCATCATGATATGGAATTGCTTTATACGTTCCTCGTCCGACGGCACGGATCACAGTGTACGGCGACATGAATTGATCCTGTTCGCGTAACGACATCGGAGCGATGATCGAATCGAATTGATGAGCCGTCATACCATACGGATAGATCTCACCTCCCGGATCGAACGATCGGTTACCGATAAATGGGACATGTTCATTCAACAATTCGAACGGACCGGCATTACGTTTCACCAAGGTAAGGAGTTTCGTTGCGGATGAATCCCCTTGCACCGCAGCCAAACTATCCCGCAATTGAATCCCGTATTTGGATGTCTGCAGCCAATAGATCGAGTCGATATATGCCGCCGCGACTGTTAGCTTCTTCAGGATCGTTCTGTCCGGCTCACCGATCTTGCTTGCATCGAAATGCATTTCGTAGGGAGCATACTGCGAAAGATACTGATCGATATTCTTCTGTTGTGACATACCAGCTATGGGAAGACCGATCGTCCCCGCGATAATGAACATTGTTATTAGAAATAATTTCTTGCTCATATGTTCCGATCCTTTGTTTTCTATGATGATCATCTTCCGACCTGCAGCATCATTTTTTCCTGAACTCCTCATCCCAATTCACCACGAGCGTGAGCGGAGCGGTCGCCATAGTACCTTTGGAGACCGACAGCAGGATAGAATTGCCGTCCGGAGATATATCCCGAACTGTACCATTCCCCATATTGATCCCTCCCACTTCCGATGGATTGAAATACTCCCGAACCGCTCCGACGGTAAACATTTGACCGCTGCCGTTCACCTGCGCCGCCATGATCTTTCCGCCGTTCAAATAATAGATCTCTTTTCCGTTATTCTTCCAAAAAGGAGCTCGTCCGCCGCTCGTGGAGACCTGCCACTTCGCTCCCGGACCGGGGAATGGTCTCACATAGATCTCAATCTTCCCTGATTCATCGGACTGGTATGCGACCCACTTTCCGTCGGGTGAGAACACCCCTGCAGCCTCCGAGAACTCCGAATGCACGAACGGAAACGGTGTTCGGTCTCCGACCATCGGTATCGCCCAGACATCCATCTTAGTTTTGGGATCACCGCTGGAAGTGAAGAGAATATATTTTCCATCATTGGACCAATGACTTGCAGCTTTAAGCAACGGAGATGCATACAATAATTTCTCATCCGTGGCGCCATTCGTATTCTTCTCAAAGAGATCATAATGACCATTGCGGTTCGATGAAAATACGATACTCTTCTCATCGGGCGACCAGATCGGAGCGTTGTCCACAGAATTATCGAACGTGAACCTCGTCTTGACCCCGCGAACGATATCCAGCAGCCACACATCGGCATTGCGTGCGGAGACTTCGTAGAGGTCCATAACGATCATGCTGCCATCCTTCGAAAGTCTGGCGTTCACAAAGATCTCCGGCTGACCGAATGAACGTTTCTTCGTTCCATCGGGACCGAACAGCGCCAATTCAGGGACTGATGCAGCGCTTTTTCTCATATAGACCAGAACTCCGTTCTGCGATACGGTGAACGAAGCGACGCTGTATCGTGTGCTGAAATCCACCGACTCTGCGATCGGAAAGGGATCGCCTTTCAATTCCAATGCATCAGGATCAAAGGAATGCGCCATAATCGAATTCTCCCTCATATAGAGAAGATATCCGTTGGCGTACGCCGCGTTGGAAATTCCGTTGAGGAGCCGTTTGTTCACCGTACCGTCCACAGAACCGACACAGATCGCATCAAGAGCACTTCCGCTGCCGGATGCGGTGGTTCGTGCAAAATAGAGGAAGCGTTTCCCGTCCGGCAGAAAAACAGGATACCGATGTGTCTGTTCCTTCTTCGTCGTGTCAAGCGTCGTGAGTTGCACAGGGATACCGCCTGCCTCCGATACGACAGACAGTCCGGTGACCTGATCGACCGGAAGCACGATCTTTCCATCTTTTCCCCATGATGCACCGCGGTATGTTATCACGTCACAGATGGTGAACGGAGGTCCTCCGCTCTTTTCTACCTTCTTCAATTTATTGTTCGAAAAGAATCCGATATAATGATTATCGGGGGACCAAAACGGGAACACTGCTCCCTGCGTCCCCGGAAGTTCCACCGCCTGAAGTGCATCGATACGGCGGGTCCATAAACTTGAATTCCCGGACGAATCGACCGCGACGAATGCGATCGTACTTCCATCAGGTGAGATCGCTATTTGACCGCCGCCGACTGCATTGCTGTAATTATAATGCTCCGGACTTGGAATGAAAGCGCGGATGACCTTCTTCTCATCGCGGAACGGTGAGAGGTTCGGTACAAGCAACAGAACCATTGCCGCAATCAGGAAGAGAGTAGAAAGTATCACCCATACAGGTGAAGCGGTGATCCGCGAGAGTGAATTACCAGAACGAACGGGAGGTGCGGCCGAAACATTTGACCATGCTGTTGAATTCGGTCCGACAGGTGTCATTGTCCGGCTTGCGCGCGAACGGCTCGATTCGCGTTTGAACCGCCGAAGTTCTTTGGATACTTCAGCGATGGATTGATACCGTTCGGACGGATCCTTCTCCAGACACTCCAAAACGATCGCGTCCAACGCGGGATCGAGTTCCGGTTTGATCGTGACCATCGGCGGGACATCGACATTCACTATCTCATAGAGGATGGCACTTTCGTGTGCGCCGTTGAACGGCGAACGTCCGGCGATCATCTCATATAATAGAACGCCGAGGGAAAAGATATCTGAGCGGTGGTCTGCTTCAAGTCCCTGCACCTGTTCGGGAGACATATATCCGAGTGTTCCGACAGTGCTTCCCATCTTCGTCAAACGGGACGTGCCGGCAAGTTTGGCCAGACCAAAGTCCATGATCTGCACGATGCCG
>CAIVNT010000086.1 GCA_903907305.1 uncultured Ignavibacteriota bacterium | reverse complement strand
GGTTACTGCTGTCCACAGCGTACATCTGTGCAAGGAACAAGTGAAGACTGACATCCTTCTTTTCTTTTTCGTATGTAATGGCTTTCTCCAATTTCTCGATGGACGCTTTCATCTTCTTCTCTTTATAATCGAACAGCGCCAGAGAACGGTATCCGCCGAGGATCATCTGTGTTTGCTGCACTGCTTTGGACGGATCCGCTTTCATGATACTGTCTGCCAGTCCGATCATCACTGTTGCATGATATCTGCCGAGATCGGCTGAATCCTGCAAGCTGTAGATCTGCACCAATGATTGATGATATTGGGGATTGTTCGGGCGCATCGCTACAATGATCTTGTAGTACGATTTTGCTTTATCGATCTTATCGAGGACGAAATATGAATATGCGCTCCAATATAATGCCGTGAGATTCTTTGGATCCTTTACTAGCATTTTTTCATATTCCGAGACAGCCTTATCATACTTTTTCTGTGTTAGATAGATAGCCGCCAATGTACCAATAGCATCCATATTCTCTTTATCGAGCGATAATGTCTTTTCAAGATAGGAAATTGCATTCACTGTATCTTTCAGCTGATACGAAGAGAATCCCATGCGGTAGAGCTGCTCACTGGAGAGGGAATCCGTCGGGAACATCTTGTAAATCGTCAACGACCGTTGGTATTCTTTAGCAAGATAGAGCGAATGTGCCTGCATCGACTTCAATTCGATATTCTTTGGATTGAGCACGATCGCCTGGTCAAGGACCGTGATCGCATCCGTATATGCCTTTGCATTGTATGCCGATGTTCCGTATTTCTCCCACGCTTCAGCGTTATCCTTCTTAACGTCCGTATATTTTTTGAAGAACTCCGCAGCCTGACGCCAGTATTTGATACGATAGAAGATGTTCGCAGCATCGAATAATGCCTGAGTATTGTTCGGATCGAGTTCGATCGCTTTCTGAAGGGCGGCGACCACTTCCTCGATCTGTGCTGAGTTAAGTCCTCGGTTCTTCATGATGGTGGTCGCAAGACGATACCACAAAGCAGGGTCGGTCGGATTGATCTGTGTTGCGGTCCGGAGATTGTCCACCGCCAACACAATCACATTCTGGCGCGCATACACTTCGGAAAGACCAATGAATGCATCGACACATTTCGGATCGATCTCTTTTGCTTTTGAGAAATAGACCGATGCTTTATCAAGCGAATCAGTTTCCAGATATGTTTGGGCATAAGCAATTGGGCCTAACGAACTGGTTTTATGATATTTTTCGATCAGTTTGTATCTCTTTGCCGCTTTATCCCACTGTCCTAATTTACCGTAGACGCGAACAATAGATACAAGTGTCGGTTCATACTCGTCATCAAAATCGAGCGCACGTTCTAAGGCCGTCTGAGCATTCGGCATATCTCCCTTCAAACGGTATGTTTCGCCGACAAAATAATTTGCTTCGCCGCTTCGCGAATTTCCTTTGAGATAATTTTGGAAATACGTCAACGCTTCATCATACGCCTTTTTATTGAGCGCATCCTTCCCTTTCGTAAGATCGTCCTGCGCCATACTGAAGGAAACGATCAACAACAGTGAAACGATTACTTTCATTATTCTTCCTTTTCGATTTATGGAGTATTGAGCTGGACCAACCGGACGGGCATTGTTGCCGGAACAAGTCCGTTGCTCACAATAATCTTCTGTCCGTCCGAACTCGCAGCAAATGACATAAAACCAAGACCGGGACCTTTCCCGATATTGAGTGCATACAGATAGATGGTTCTTGAAAGCGGGTAATACTTTCGGTAGATATGCGCCTGATGCGGAGTAAAATATTCAAGTTCCGTAACGGTGCTGTCGCGGCGATACGCCGGATCACCGATCTCCAGCACACGCAACTGCTCCGGCATATGTGCAAGCCAGGCTAGACTGACAAATCCGATCGCATTCGGGTGTTCTTTGACAGCGGTCATTACATCCGAAGACGTAGTGCACGGAACAACATTTCCTTTGATAACAGCTCCATTCAAAATTCTATCCTTAAGATATTCATGAACGCCGCTGTTCGGATCACCAACGGCGATCACGATCGCACTGGAAAGGTTTGAACCTTTCACACCCGTCCACCGCTCCGTCGAACCGG
>CAIVNT010000085.1 GCA_903907305.1 uncultured Ignavibacteriota bacterium | reverse complement strand
CGAATGAGGTTAATGTGAATGCCGGCATAGTGATCGCAGACGCCGGGAATATCTACCTTTCGGTATCAAGCAAAGGAGTTCTCTTATCAAAGAATAATGGAATGTCCTGGACCAATGTCAATCAGGGAATTCCCAATAATTTTTTATCGCCTTCCCCGTATTCGATGATGAAAACCGCATCGACGTTATATGCCGGATTCGACATGCGGGTATGGAAGCGGCCGTTGACCGATTTTATATCATCGGCGAAGATTCCTGCGGCAGCTGCGCCGACAGATTTTTCATTGGATCAGAACTTTCCTAATCCATTTAATCCATCAACAAACATCCGATTCACCGTTCCCGAACGGAGCGACGTGAGACTTGCCGTTCACAATATGATCGGTCAGGAGGTGGCGGAATTTTCGTGCGGTACCGTGAATGCAGGAACTTATGAACAGACGTTCAGCGGGGCGGGATTCTCATCGGGGATCTATTTCTACACAATTTCGGCTATATCGAAACAGAATGCGGAAAGAATGTTCACCGAAACACGGAAGATGATGCTTGTAAAATAACGTCGCACAAAGAATATTCACACAAAGCCACCAAGAACAGAAGAGACGAAATGAAATGTCCCACGCACTTTCAAAGTGCGTGGGAACTACTGTTTGTCAGAATCCGTAGTCGCCCGGTCAAGGCAGTCCGTTATGCTGATTTTAACGTCAGCACCGTGATTTCGGAGCGTGCCCCCACTCGGATCGGTGGTCCCCAATATCCCGTCCCTTTGCTTACATACGCCCAGGTCCGTTCGTTATACATGTTCAATCCTTTGATGAACGGCTGACCGATCGTTGCGACGAGATTCCACGGAAAGAATTGTCCGCCGTGCGTGTGTCCCATCATCACCAGATCGATATCCAGATCGTTGATGTGGAAGAGCGTTCTCGGCTGATGAGCGAGAAGAATTTTTGCTGATTTTTTCGGTGCGCCTTCCAAAGCTTTTTTCGGATCAGACTTATGCGTCGGGAAGAATCCGCCGCCACTGTAATCCGTCACGCCGGCGAGGATGAATGATGCGCCGTTCTTTGTGACCGTCCGGTGTTCATTCATCAGCACATCGTATCCCATATCGCGTGCGTGTGCTACCCATTGTTCGGCACCGGAATAGTATTCGTGATTTCCGGTGACGAAGAATTTACCGTGAGGAGCGTACACTTTTTCCAGCGGTTCAAGATCGTATTTCAAATGGGGGACGGAACCGTCCGCCATGTCGCCTGTGAAAGCGATCAGGTCGGGAGAAAGTGTTTTGATCTCTTCTGCAATCGTTTCGATGAAATCGCGTTTGATGGTGAGTCCTGCATGGATGTCGCTGATCTGCACGATGCGAAAACCGTCGAATTCTTTCGGCAGTTTCGCGATGGGAATATTGACATTCACGATGCCCGGTTTTTTGCGAGCTTCATAGACGCCGTACGCAGTGAGTGTTCCTGCGATCCCGAGCACGCCGAGATTGGTCGACTGCAGCAGGAATTCCCTCTTTGTAGCATCAACCGCCTGAGGAGAGGAGGAGAAGAGCGAGAAAAGTTTCTGTCCACCGAGTGCGATAAACCATGCCGCATCGCGGAAGATGAGCATCACAAAGACGAACGAGAGGAATCCGAGCGAGATATATCCGATCCATGAATAGAGTCCGCTGTATTTCTCGGCGAACCGGACCATGAAGAAAGAACTGAACGGGATGAGATACATCAGCGAAAGGACGGTCCACGCGATCTGTTTCTGCGGTGATTCAAGATTGAACGGCATGATAAGCCGCTGTCCCATATAATAGTAGCCGAGACTGAGGACGGAGACCATGATCCCGATCCATAAAAAGAATGCAGCATTCATAGGCATAGATTTTCGGTGTTGTGTTGATTCAGCCATTGTAATTTCACTTCACGATCTTGAATTGGAACATCGGTGTTTTGAATGCGCCGTACATTCTCACCCACAGCAGCAGGAACGCTTCTGTTCCGCGTGCGTTGGTGATGTCGCCGAGGTCTAAGATATTTTCGTTCTTCCAGCCGAACGTGTTCAGCAATGCGGTCACTTTTTGTTTTGCATCCGCATCATTTCCGCAGATAGGCAGAGTATGATCGCCGCCGTTCACGAGTTCCGGATTCACCATCAAAGGATTGGAAAGCGTATTGAGGGCTTTCACCACATTGAGTAATGGGTGAGCGCGTTGTATCTGTTCGCCGAGCGAGTCCGTATTGGATACGGTGAGTGACGGCGGAAATCCTTTGGAGAAATCCAATGGATTGGAGATATCGATCAGCACTTTTCCATTCAAATTATTTTCGCCTGCTGCTTCAAGTGCCGGCAGTGAACCTCCGCCCGATGTTGCGTTCATCAGCAGTTCGCCGAAGGAGGCCGCTTCCGCGAAGGTGCCGACCTTCACCGTGCCATTCTTTTGCAACCAGTCACTGAATGACGGATTTCCCATGGTGTCACCTTGGGTCCTGCTTTTTGTCTCTTCCACATTCCGTGTGCCCAGCATGACGGTATGCCCGAGAGTGACGAGTTTTATAGCGATGGCCCGTGCGACTCCGCCGGTGCCGAATATTCCGATGTTCATCATTCCTCCGTTGTTGATGGAAAAAATAAAAAGTCATCCTTCAACGCGCTCGTCCAAAGAACGGACTCGCTTGCTCAGGATGACCGATAAAAATTTATTACGCTTCTTTCTTTTCGTCGCCGGGATAATGACCGCAGCGGCGGCGCCATTCCTCTTTGAATGTTTCACGTTCTTCGGGGGTCATGGATGCGAGTTTCTCTTCCATGCGGTGTTTCCATTTGTGCGATCTCCAGCCTCCGCTGTGTCCGTGCCATCCGCGGACGAGAATGTGTGAGAGGAGCAGCAGACCCATTGCCTGCCAGTACGTGACGGTCGGTCCGTGAAAGATATCCGGGATCAACCAGTTCCATAAATACATCACTGCAAATCCGACCAGCGTGACTGCCGCTACGCCGAATAGAATGAATTTTGCTATTTTTGCTATCCACCAGGTTTTCATATTTTCTATCTCCTTTTCATGAAAAAAATAGAGCAACACATTTTTTCAAGGATAATTTTTCAATTGATAAATTTGTTAATTTTTAATGTTATGAATCAAACTCATCGTAGAGTTCTTTCAACTGTTCCCGTAAAAACAATACCGCATACCGTTTTCTCGAGAGCAGCGTATTTTGCGGTTCACCGGTGATCTCGGCGATCTCCTTGAAGCTTTTTCCTTCCAATTCGTGCATCACAAACACCTGCTTCTGTTCCTCAGGCAGTTCGTCCAGCGCCTCTGCCAGTTCCGTCCAGACGAGAGAACGGGCGTAGACCTGATCCGGATTCTGCGTGGGATCGTAGAGGATGTCTTCCAGATTCAGCGGCAGCGAAGGATCGTCCAGATCGCGCGGGAGCGATTCGGGGCGTTTCTTCCGGTACCAATCGATCACTTTATTTCGGGCAACGGTGAAGAGCCACGACGTCATTTTCTCGATCGGTTCTGTTACGCTGGAACTGGAAAGAAGCTGATAGAAGACATCTTCCATGATATCCTCGGCGTCCTCATTCGTCCGGACCCGCCGCCGGATGAAATCGAACAGCCGTTTCCGTTCCGTACGGAACGTCTGTTCCGCCGCCTGATGCATGTGAGGCTGCTTTGCTAATGCGATCGCATTGATCACTGAATCTTCCGAATTGTTATCAGTTGTGTTCACATTAACAGACGATAGTGAGGGGGAGATATTGTAAAACTCTATCTTGAATAATAAAGAAAACGCTCAATAATAGATAGGGGTTCCGGGGGAGGAGAACCTCTGCAAATTCAATTGTTCTTAAGGGATTCTGTCTTGATAGTGAAAATGAAGAGAGATATTATAAGCCAAAGTCATCCTGAGCGAGCATTGCTGTTCTTATCAAAGCGAGTCGAAGGATGGTCCTAATTAAAGGAATATTATTTTTTATCCTATGAAAGCATGGGTATATATCGTGTTATGTTCTGATGGTTCGTACTATACCGGTGCCACAACTGCATTGGAACAACGGATGGAGGAACACAATTCTGGAAAGTGTGGAGGATATACTT
>CAIVNT010000084.1 GCA_903907305.1 uncultured Ignavibacteriota bacterium | reverse complement strand
CTCGCAATGACAATGAATTTCTATTACCATGATCATTAAATACGACTGCACATATTTTCCCGGGGACAGGCCGTGTCACTTTCACAAGACCGAAGGGGTGAAGTGCGATAACTGCACGCACTACGCGGTCGCAGAAAAACGGATCCTCATCATCAAACTCGACGCCACCGGCGATGTGCTGCGCACAACATCGGTGCTGCACGCACTGAAAGAACGCTATCCTTCTTCAGAGATTACCTGGATCACGCGGAATGCTGCGGTGCCCATCTTTAAGAATAATGCTTACGTCAATCGAACATTCGCCTACGAATCGACCGAAACGTCGGCGTTGATCGCCGTAGAGCAATTCGACCTCGTCTATAATTTCGATGCTTCGTTCTCCAGCGCCATCCTCGCATCACAGTCAAAAGGAATTGCAAAGTTCGGTTACGGACTGAACGAGCGGGGCGACGTCTTTCCGCTCAATGCTGCGGCCGAAGAATGGTTCGAGATGGGTGCGTTCGACGATGTAAAGAAGAAGAACACGCGCACGTATCAGGACCACATGCTGGCGATCGCCGGCATCACCACGCAAAAGAAGGATATCATCATCACACTGTCCGACAGCGAGAAGAAATTCGCGGCGGACTTTGCACTCTATCGCGGACTGGCCGGAACGAATGCAAAGATCGGACTGAATACCGGAGCAAGCGACCGCTGGCAGTATAAGATGTGGACGCTCGACGGATTCACGGCTGTGATCAAAATGATCCTTGCAAAAACTGATTCGCTCGTGCTGTTGTACGGCGGACCGCTCGAAGCAAAGAGGAATGAAGAGCTCGCCTCCATCGATCCGAAGCGGGTGATCAACATGGGAACAAGCAACACGCTGCGCGAATTCTTTGCGCTCACCACGTTGTGCGATGTGTTCGTTACCGGCGATACGCTTGCGCTCCACGCCGCGACAGCAATGAAGAAAAAAGTGCTCGCCTATTTCGGTCCCACTTCGGTAGCGGAGATCGAATCCTACAACGGACAGATCACAAAGATCCATTCGGACCTCGACTGTCTCTGCTGTTATAAGATGACATGCGATTTCGAACCGAACTGCATGAACTCCATCACACCGGAGGTCATGTTCAATCAAATACTGAATATTCTTTCATCCAACCGATAATTATCATGCATTACGATCCCATTAAAGATTCCATCGGCAACGTCGTCCGCAAAGCGCCCGTGCTGCGCAGACTCTTCTATTTTACGCTCGGCATAATGTTCCTGCGCACGTGGTTCGTAAAACGGGAGCTGAAGAATTTTCTTTCTAAGCACAAGGGGCCGTTCAACTTGTTCGATGCCGGCAGCGGATTCGGACAGTATTCCTATTACATCGCGAACAGATTCCCGAATGCAACCATTCACGCGATCGACGTGAAGGAAGATTACATCGCTGACTGCAAACAGTTCTTCGCAGCCGAAGGTCTTAACAATGTCAATTTCGGTGTGGAAGATCTCACTGTACCAACACACACGGACCGCTTCGATTTCATTCTCTCTGTTGATGTGATGGAACATATCGTGGAAGATGTGACAGTGTTCAAGAATTTTTACGCGGCGCTTAAATCGGGTGGCATGGTTTTGATCAACACTCCCTCCAATCTCGGCGGTTCGGATGTGCACGGCGAGGATGAAGAGAGCTTCATCGGCGAACATGCGCGGGACGGATATTCCGTTGAAGACATCACAACAAAATTGAAGAGTGTCGGTTTCAATGTACTGTTCGCAAAATATTCCTACGGACCGGTCGGCTCCGTTGCGTGGCGTCTCGGCATCAAATATCCGATGCTGATGCTCAATATGTCGAAAGCGTTCTTCATCGTCCTTCCCTTCTATTATATTGCAACCCTGTGGCTCACTCTCATTCTGATGTGGATCGATTTCAAATCCAACAATACCACGGGGACGGGATTGATCGTGGCGGCGGAGAAAAAATAGCTATCATATTTATATTTTTAGTTCTTATCTGTGTACATCTGTTTTTTTTTCGCTTTTTCCGTGTTCTATTTTGCTTAAAAATTAATTGGTCCAGACGGGCGTCCGGACCTACATTTCTCCTCTGTGTTCTCCCTGCCCCGCCTGACTTTTAATGATGATTGTCGGTCAGGCGGGTGTGGCCTCCGTGGTGAATTCGCTTTAATCTAACCGCATTTTACCTCATTTCTCCGTATATTTCATCCGTAACTTGTTTTTCCTCACACCTTTATCGACTATCACCACGATGAATTTTATTATTGAATTACTTGCAGCAAATCAATTGTTACTCCTTTTTTCCGTTATCGGCATCGGGTATCTGCTCGGGTCCATCAAAATTTTCGGATTCAATCTCGGCATAACTGCTGTTCTCTTCGTGGGAATGGGACTCG
>CAIVNT010000083.1 GCA_903907305.1 uncultured Ignavibacteriota bacterium | reverse complement strand
TACATCCATTTCAATCCTCAACATCATGGCTTTACTGATAATTACAGGACATATCCTTATTCCTCGTTCCATCTGATTCTTTCCGAGACTCCAACGGACATTCAAAGAGCAGAAGTCATAAACTGGTTTGGCGGGAAGAATGACTTTAAAGAATTTCATGATAATGTTTCGCATGAGCGGGATATTATGAATTTGATTGGAAATGATGAGTAACTTCAAAAAAAACCTCACAGGTTTTAGAAACCTGTGAAGTGTTATGATAAAAGGTAGATTTTCATAATTACAATACACGAGTTCCCTCGTTCCGCTTTACTTTTCACCGGAAAAATTCTACTTTTATCCACATTTTCTTCTTCTATAATAAAGGAATAGCAATGCGAAAACTCTTCAGTGTTCTGCTTGTTGTTTCCGCTTTTGTTTCTGCTCAGACTGTCCGCATTAATGTGCCGTATGAACGGTTCACATTGAAGAACGGTCTGAACGTGATCTTGCATGCGGATAAAACGACACCCACGATTTCCGTTAATACTTGGTTCCATGTCGGTTCAGGATATGAAAAACCCGGCAGGACCGGATTTGCGCACCTCTTTGAGCATATCATGTTCGAAGGATCGAAGAACGTGCCCGAAGGAATGTTCGACGAATGGCTCGAGGCAGCCGGCGGCTCAAATAACGGTTCAACGAACACCGACCGCACGAATTATTTCGAGGATATCCCGAGCAATGCGCTGGAACTTGCTTTGTTCCTTGACTCCGACCGTATGGCGTTCCTTGCCGATGATCTGAATATGGGAAAACTGGACGGTCAGCGCGACGTGGTGAAGAACGAACGCCGTCAGTCCTATGAGAATCGTCCCTATGGATATGCATTCCTGATGATGTCCGAATCACTCTATCCTAAATCTCATCCTTACAGCTGGCCGACCATCGGCAGCATGGCGGACTTGAGTGCTGCATCGCTGGATGATGTGAAGGAATTCTTTCATCTATACTATGCACCGAATAATGCCAGTCTCTCGATTGCCGGTGATATCGACATCCCCACGACAAAAGCATTGGTGGAAAAATGGTTCAACGAAGTTCCGATGGGGAAACCGGTGCCGCAGCAGGACCGTACAATCGTTACGCTCAATGAAGAGAAGAGAATGACGATTGAAGACCGCGTTCAGCTTCCGAGAATTTATATGACATGGCATTCACCTGCGACGTTAACACCCGGTGATGCTGAGCTGGATCTGTTGGCAAATGTCTTGGCCGGCGGAAAAAATTCACGTCTCTATAAAAAACTCGTCTACGATATGCAGATTGCGCAGGATGTCTCTGCATTCCAGTCCTCAGCCAAATTAGGATCACAGTTCGTTATTTCTTCCACCGCGCGTTCCGGACACACGCTTGTGGAGATCGAACAGGTGATCCAAGAAGAATTGAACAAGATCAAAAGTGAAGTGCCGACTGCACGCGAATTGGACCGCGCACGCAACCAATACGAAGCGAGTTTCATCGAGCGGCTGGAATCGATCAACGGCAAAGCGGATATGCTGAACAATTATTATTATCTCACCGGTAATCCGGATTATTTCAATGAAGATCTCGCCCGCTACTACGCGGTCGATCCGCAGGATATCTCCACCATCGCTTCAAAATATCTGAAGGATGAAGCACGCGTCGTGATCAGTTTCGTCCCGAAAGGGAAGACGGAACTTTCCGCAAAGAATTCACCGATTGTCAGCACGGAGGGAAAATGAGAACGAGAGCAATGGAGAATGGAGAATTGATAATGGATAATGAACAATTATTATGTGAAAATAATATGTATACC
>CAIVNT010000082.1 GCA_903907305.1 uncultured Ignavibacteriota bacterium | reverse complement strand
CCATTGTTTCGGGTATTGCACCCATCTCATTAATCGTTTTTGCAATACCAATGATCCAGTCAGCCTTGTTCCTGAAACCGGGCACTTTGATAAGAGGATAAAGTTCTTCAGCGGTTGCTTTCGCAAGATGTTTAAACGACCGATACTTTTTGAACAATGCCGGTGCAAGATTATTCACCATTGCGTCGGATGCTCTTGCCGATAACACAATCAACACCATCAACTGATAGGGTTCTTTGAATTCCAGCGGATGTTTTTTGCCTTTATATTTCTTGAAAAGAGGCTGTAATGCCTCATTCCAATCCACTGATGTTTCCTTTTTTATTTTGTTCTTCACCATAGCAATACTACAAATATTAGTTCTTCGAAATCAATTTTCGTGCCTTCACTGCAGTCTTCGTTACACCATTGGGTTGTTCACCGACCTGTTGACGCCACATAGCGTAATAGAGTCCTTTTGCCTTCACAAGTTTTGCGTGTGAACCCGATTCGACGATACGGCCTTTCTCTAACACATAAATCGTATCGGCGTGCATCACTGTTGAAAGACGGTGGGCGATCAGAATTGTGATCAGATCCTTTCGATCGGAGATCTGTCGTACCGTCTCACTGATCTCTTCTTCGGTGAGAGAATCCAATGCGGAAGTCGCTTCGTCGAACACCAGCAGATGCGGACTACGCACGAGAGCACGTGCGATGGAAAGGCGCTGTTTTTCACCGCCGGAAACTTTTACGCCGCCTTCACCGATAACCGTATCCAATCCTTTATCCGCGCGAGCCAACAATGATTGGCAGGCCGCTTTGTTCAGCACATCAAGACAATCGGCATCCGTTGCTTTGGGATTGACGAACAGGAGATTCTCCCGGATGGAACCGGAGAAGAGCTGTGTATCCTGAGTGACGAAACCGATCCGTTCGCGCAATGCATCGAAATCGATCTCGTCATAATTCTTGCCGTTGTATAATACCTTCCCTTGTTGTGGTCGATATAATCCAACGAGTAATTTGACCAACGTCGTTTTGCCTGCACCGGATGGTCCTACAAATGCGATCGTTTCGCCGACTTTCGTCTTGAATGAGATCTCATCCAATGCGGCAGTATTAGCGGACTGGTGTTGGAATGAAACTTTATTGAACCCAAGTGTTTCAATATTTCCAATCACAAAGGGTGACACCGGTTTTGGTTCTTTGGGAGTATTGAGTATGGCTTCAAAATTTGCGAGGGAAACTTCTGCTTCGCGGTAGATGTTGATGACATCTCCCATCTGCTGGAGCGGACCGAAAATAAAGAAGGAGTAGATCCATAATGAAAAAAATTGACCGACAGAGATCTGCTGGGAAAAAATAAGATACAACATCGTGAATAAGATCGCAGTCCGAAGAAAGTTTACGGATGTTCCCTGAATAAAGCTCAAGCCGCGGATATATTTTACTTTCTTCAGCTCAAGGGCGAGGATCTTTTGCGTTGTATTATTTAACCGGTCAATTTCCTGGTTTGCGAGTCCGAGACTCTTCACCAATTCAATATTGCGGAGCGATTCTGTTGTTGAACCCGCAAGTGCTGTTGTCTCACCAACGATCGTCTTTTGGATAATCTTGATCTTCTTGCTCAGCGTGGAACTGAGAATTGCCAATATCGGAATCGTTGAGAAATATAACGGTGCGATCATCCAGTGAACGGAGAACGAATAGACCATGACGAAGAGAATACCGACAAGACTTGTAAAGAGGATGTTGATGCCGGCAGAGATAAGGCGTTCAACGTCCGTCCGCACTTTTTGCAGTTTACCAAGTGTTTCACCGCTGCGTTG
>CAIVNT010000081.1 GCA_903907305.1 uncultured Ignavibacteriota bacterium | reverse complement strand
GGTCTCATCCCCGCTTACATGAAAACGATCTATAAGGATGAACCGACATTCAAGAATATTAAGACAGTTTTTACCATCCATAACCTTGGTTATCAGGGCCAATTCGACGATAAGTCGTTCGATAAGACCGGACTCCCCGGAACGACTTTCACGCACGAAGGAGTTGAGTTCTACGGAAAATTGAACTTTATGAAGGCGGGACTCGTCTATGCTGATGCGATCACAACGGTGAGCGAGAAATATGCTCAGGAGATCACAACGAATGAAGAATTCGGCGCCGGCATGGAAGGGATTCTGAAAAAAAGGAAAAAAGATCTCTACGGAATCATTAACGGCATCGATTATTCCGTCTGGAATCCTGAAACAGATCCGGCTATCGATCAGCGTTACGATATCCAGTCCCTCGAAGGCAAAGAACAGAACAAAATGGCGCTGTGCGAGAAGTTCGGTCTTCAGTATAAGGAAGGCGTTCCGGTCATCGGCTGCATTACCCGTCTGGTGGACCAAAAAGGGATTGATCTCATAAAAGAGATCATGGATGACATGATGAAACTCGATCTTCAGTTCATTATGATCGGCCAAGGAGAAAAACGGTACCAGGATTACTTTGAATCGTTGAAGAAAAAATATCCGAAGAAAGCCGGCATTATGTTCGGCATGAGTGAAGAGATCGCACATTTGATCGAAGCCGGAAGCGATATGTATCTGATGCCGTCCCGCTACGAGCCGTGTGGCCTCAATCAACTGTATAGTCTGAAATACGGAACTGTGCCGATCGTCCGTGCAACCGGAGGATTGGATGATACGATCCAGGATGTAGGAACAAGCGGCAACGGAACGGGATTCAAATTCCAGAAATATGACGGAAAAGAATTACTGAAGACGATCCAGCGCGCAGTGAAGATGTACGGCGATCAGAAGATGTGGCAAAAGGTGATGCGCAACGGCATGGCGAAAGATTTCTCATGGGAATCTTCCGCAAAAAAATATATCAATCTCTATCGAAGTCTGATGAAATAGTTTGACGATGGCCCAGGCAGACTTTGCAGTATTTGTTGACCGCGACGGTACGATCAATGTTGATGTGGATTTTCTCTCTTCCCCCGGTCAACTTCAGCTTATTCCCCGCAGCGCGGAAGCGATCCGGGAATTGAATGAACTGAACATCCCCGTTGTTGTCATTACAAACCAATCCGGTATCGCCCGCGGTCTGTTCAGCGAAGATGATCTGAAGATCGTTCATCGTGCACTCGATGTGATGCTATTGGAACAGCACGCGTCCATATTGGATTACTTCTACTGTCCGCATCATCCCAGTGAAGGCATTGCACCGTATGTGCGGGACTGCGAATGCAGAAAACCAAGTCCGGGAATGCTGAACAATGCAAAAGCTAAATATGGTTTCGATCTTCAGCGGTCGTTCGTTGTCGGCGACAAAGAGATTGATATCCGGACCGGAAAATCGGTCGGTGCTGTCTCCATCCAGGTCGCTACGGGATACGGAGCGGCAGAAAAGGAACTCACGACCGGTATACGGGATTATTATGCATCCGATCTCTACGATGCGGTGCAATTTATCAAATCAAAATTGAATCAATGAAAAAAAATTCTCTCGCTTTCTTCTCACTTGTGATCCTGCTGATCGGCTGCGCGGAAAAACCGAGATCTGTAGGGAACGGACTTCCGAATATCGACGGCGCTTTCATCATCGATACGATGACTATCTATTCCGTAAAAGATACATCCTATACGGTCCCGCTGGAAACAGGGTCTGCATTGAGCAATCTTACCGGACGGATCTCTTCAACGGAAGAGATCTTCTCCATGTATAATTTTATTCCGGCTGGATCCATCGATTCACTGAATGGCGCACGGATCGATACTGCAGAATTTCGGCTGACCGTGAATTACCGGTCCAACCCTCCCGCCGGAAAACTGCTCTTCAATATTGTGGAGATCAAAAAATCGTGGTCTCAATTGACGTTCACAACGGATTCGGTCCCCTTCCTTCAGTTGGGAACGGTAACTATCGGTTCGTTCAATGATTCCATGAATAACGGAACAATGACAACCGCACTGCTCGATACGAATGTAATGCGCCGCTGGGCAAATTCCTATCTCGATACGACCGCACCGGATTTTTATGGATTTGCCGTTCAATCCCCCCTTGGCGTGAATAATGGTGTCATCGGTTTCAGCACATTCAACGATTATGCTGCCTATGCACCGCAGGTGTTCATCCGCTACACAAGGAACGGCCGCCGTGATTCCATAGCATTCCTTGCCGGCGAGGATGCATTTGCTGCAAAGACGAATAAACCGGCATCATTCTCGGGACTGATGGTGCAGGGCGGATTCGGTGTCCGTTCGAAACTGTCGTTCGATCTGAGTCCGCTGGTAAATAAACCGATCGTGAATAATGCTGTGATGGAATTGACGCTCGATACAACAGCAAGTTCGTTCAGCGGCTACTCACCGGATACGGTTACGGCTCTGCTCTCCATTTCAGGAACGACACTCGATCAATCTGATTCAACGATCTATGTGTATGGATTGAGGACTGCAGCAACCGCAACACAGCCTCCCGTCTTCAAGTTTTCTGTGACGAATATCGTTGACCGATGGGTGCGGGGCGTAAAACAAAATTATGGATTAACCTTACGGTGGTCTGCTGAATACGGCACAGTTGAAAAAGCTGTTTTCTATACTTCAACAGCATCGGAGACGAAACGACCGAAATTGCACATCACTTATTCGAAGAAATGATATGAAGAGAATCGCGTTTCTGTTCGCATTCACAATATTCACAATTGTCTCCATCGCCTTCGCCGGTAAAGGATCTCTCTATTCTCGTTATGGTGTCGGTGAGGTCAACACTTTCCTTAGTGGAAAGAATGTCGGAATGGGCAGCACAGGTCTCGCAATGTTTGGTGACACGCATGTCAATTTGCTGAATCCAGCTAGTTCGGCCAATATCACGAATACCATCATTTCCGCATCCTATCAATACCGAACTTTGAACTCCGCTGACGCATCCGGTTCATCGATGATCAGCACAGGAAATATCAATTCACTCGCGATTGCTTTCCCTGTCTTCGCACCGAAAAAAATGGTGTTAACACTCGGGATACTGCCGTATTCCTCCGTTGCATACGATCAGCAAGTGACGCAAACGATCGCCGGCAATCGTGTTGTGCAGTCCTTTGAAGGACGCGGCGGTATCACTTCCAGTCAGTTGGGAATTTCATATGGTATCAATCCGGATCTGATCGTTGGAATGACAACACATTACCTGTTCGGTTCCATCTATCGGGACCAGGTGATCTCCTTCTCGACTTCTGAATACTTCGGCGGTTCATATCATCAGACATTTTCTGTAAGCGGATTCGGACTGACAATCGGCGGTATCTACTCCGGTATCGATAAAGCGCTTGGTCTTTCTGAGACAAAGAATTTGAATCTCGGTGTCACATTCTTCACAGGATCTTCACTATCCTATGACGAACAGACACTCCGTAATTTTTCCGCAAGTCAGGATACGATCGCACCGGGAAGCAAGACCTTGTCGCTGCCCGCAGGTTTTTCGGTCGGACTCGCATATCTGAACAACAAAACGATCTATGCAGCGGATGTTCATTTCCAGAACTGGTCCGGCTTTTCAGTACCCGGAGCACCGACAAAATTCCAAAACAGTCTGCGGCTCGGCGCCGGTGTTGAATTCCTTCCCTCATCGGATTTTGTCAGCGATGAATTTTTGAAACGCGTTTCATACCGATTCGGCGGATTGTACCGTATGAGTAATCTTACTGTGAACGGACAATCTATTGATGAGATCTTCGGCACAGCCGGAGTGAGTTTCCCGATGAGTGTTGAGACGCGTATCCATCTTGGACTGGAATACGGGATCCGCGGCACGACTTCTTCTTCACTGATCAAGGATACGGTCATTCGCTTTACGGTGGCTGTCTCAGCCACCGAACTGATGTTCATTCAGCCACCGATCGAATAATGTCTATGATTGCCATCGCAAGCGACCACGCAGGCTTCCGCTACAAAGAGAACGTAAAAATTCTGCTCACACAACTGAAGCAGGAGTTTAAGGATTTCGGGACACATTCCCCGGAATCAGTCGATTATCCCGATTTTGCACATGCGGCATCAGAAGCGGTCTCTTCCGGTGAATGTGACTTTGGTATCTTGGTCTGCGGTTCCGGCATCGGTGTATCGATCGTCGCCAACAAACAAAAAGGGGTCCGTGCAGCGGCATGCGAATCCGTCACTTCTGCAGAACTCTCCCGCAAACATAACAATGCAAATGTCCTCTGTTTCGGAGAACGTCTGGTCGGCATGGGTGTTGCGGAAGATATGGTCAAGATATTCCTTTCCACGAACTTTGAAGCAGGCCGCCATACGCGCCGTGTTGAAAAAATACACTCATTAACAGGACGATAATCATGAAATACATCCCCGGATTCGATCCCGAAATTGCAGCAGCCATCACGAACGAACAGAACCGCCAGAATAACAATTTAGAATTGATCGCGTCGGAAAATTTTGTCTCCCGCGCGGTGCTTGAAGCAGCCGGAACGGTGTTGACAAATAAATATGCCGAAGGGTATCCGGGAAAACGGTATTACGGAGGGTGTGAATATGTGGACGTAGTCGAGAACATCGCACGTGACCGCGTAAAAAAATTGTTCGGTGCCGAATATGCGAATGTGCAGCCGCATTCCGGCTCGCAGGCGAATACTGCAGTATATTTTACATTCATCAAGCCGGATGATAAAGTGCTCGGAATGAACTTATCCCACGGCGGACATTTGACCCACGGCGCGGCAGTGAACTTCTCGGGACAAATGTATAATTTTTCCGCTTACGGGGTAACGAAAGAGACAGGTTTCATCGATTATAACGAAGTGGAAGATGTAGCAAAACGAGAGAAACCAAAACTCATCACCGTCGGCGCCAGCGCGTATTCACGCAACATCGATTACAAAAAATTCCGAGAGATTGCGGATAAGGTCGGCGCATTTCTGTTCGCTGATATCGCTCATCCTGCAGGACTCATCGCTGCAGATCTGCTGAATGATCCTATTCCCCATTGTCACGTGGTTACCTCCACAACTCACAAAACACTCCGCGGACCCCGCGGCGGTATCATCCTCGTCGGCAAGGATTATGAGAATCCGTTCGGCATCGTAGCACCAAAATCGGGACGCAGGAAAATGATCTCCGAACTTCTCGATTCAATGGTCATTCCCGGAATTCAGGGCGGTCCTCTGATGCACATTATTGCGGCCAAAGCGATCGCATTCAAAGAAGCACTGCAGCCGGAGTTCAATATTTATGCACAGCAGATCATCAGAAATGCACAGGCACTGGCGGCTCATTTGATGTCCAAAGGATATACGATCTGCTCCAATGGAACAGACAATCATTTGATGCTGATCGATCTGCGGAACAAAAACATCACCGGAAAAGATGCACAGGAAGCGCTCGATGAAGCAGGGATCACCGTCAACAAGAATGGCGTGCCGTTCGACGATAAATCGCCGCTGATCACCAGCGGTATCCGCATTGGTACACCGGCAATGACCACACGCGGAATGAAAGAAGATGATATGAAGGTCGTCGGAGATCTGATCGACGAAGTGCTCCGGAATATGGGCAAGACCGATGTCTATGTTGCGGTCAAGAAGAAAGTTTCCGATTTCTGTGCCGGCTTCCCCATCTATAAAGATTAGAATTGATGCCGAACGATAAAAAAAATAACGATGAACGGGAAATGGGATTTCTTGACCACCTTGAAGAACTACGCTCAAGGATCGTTTACTCCGTTCTCGCCGTATTGATCTGTTCCATCGTCGCGGGTTTCTTTGCTGATTTTCTCGTCAAGACCGTTCTGCTCGGTCCGATGCTCAAAGTAGGACTGAAACCACAGGTGCTTACTCCCTACGGTATCATGCTCACCTACATGCAGGTGGTTGTGGTGGTTGGGATTATTGCCGCAATGCCGATCATTCTTTATCATCTCTGGAAATTCGTCTCTCCTGGACTACTGCCGCATGAACGGAAGTATGCGTTCAGGATCGTCTTCTTTACTACATTCTGCTTCATGTCCGGAATTACCTTCGCGTATTTCATTCTCGTCCCCACGGCGTTGACTTTCTTCTCCACGTTCGGCACGGACGTGTTCACCCTGAACATCGCGATTAATGAGTATATCAGCTTTATGCTGAGCCTGATACTGGGAGCAGGGCTTGTGTTTGAACTCCCCATGATCACCTTTTTTCTTTCAAAGTTCGGTATCGTCACTCCGAAGTTCATGAGAAAATACCGGAAACATGCGATCGTCATTATCCTCATCATCTCCGCCGTTGTTACTCCCACTCCGGATATGCTCACACAAAGTCTACTTGCTGCACCGATGATCGTCCTGTATGAGGTCAGTATTTTTATTTCCATGTTTGCTCAGAAAAAACCTGAGCAAGAGACAGAATAGAAGAGAACTCAATGGCGTTAACGGCAGCACATTCACTTGACGATATTAAATCTCCCGTAGAGAAGGAGATCAAAGAATTTTCAGGATTCTTCAAGAGCGCTATGCGTTCAAACGTTACGCTGGTGGAC
Organism: uncultured Ignavibacteriota bacterium; assembly: GCA_903907305.1. Taxonomy (GTDB): domain Bacteria; phylum Bacteroidota; class Ignavibacteria; order UBA10030; family UBA8401; genus UBA8401. Next base: position 1,365 of record CAIVNT010000081.1, on the reverse strand, counting down.
ACTATCGCCCGCTATATCGTGAAGCAAAAAGGGAAACGGATACGTCCTATCGTCGTCTTCCTCTGTGCCAAAGCATGCGGCACGATCAATCAAAGCACGTTCCGAGGGGCAACACTCGTCGAGATCCTCCATACAGCCACGCTCGTCCATGATGATGTTGTGGATGATGCCGATACACGGCGCGGGCTTGCATCGATCAATGCCGTCTGGAAGAATAAGGTTGCCGTGCTGATGGGAGATTATCTTCTCTCCACCGGATTAATGATCTCGCTGAATCACGGCGATGTCTATTTCCTCCGTGTCACGTCGGATTCCGTTCGCAGAATGAGTGAAGGCGAGATCCTGCAGATCCAAAAGAGTCGGGAATTAAACATCGATGAAGAGACCTATCTAAAAATCATTTCAAACAAAACCGCATCCCTTCTTTCCACCTGTTCCGAGATCGGTGCTGCAAGTGTCACTGAAGACACCGTCATGCGAAAGCTGATGAAGGATTACGGCGAGAATGTCGGTATGGCATTCCAGATCCGGGACGATATCCTTGATTTCACTTCACGGAAAAGCATCCTTGGAAAACCGATCGGCGGTGACTTGAAGGAAAAGAAGATCACACTTCCGCTGATCCACGCGCTGAAACAAGCTCCGAAGCCCGAATCAAAAAAAGTATTGAAGATGATCAAGGCCGGCGCGACCAATAAAGATGTAGAGTATATCGTTGATTTCGTACAAAAGAACGGCGGGATCGTCTATGCGGAAAAATGTGCTCATGAATTCGGCAACGCGGCAAAGGAGTGTCTGCAGTCCCTCCCCGCTTCCGACGCAAAAGAATCGCTCATCCATTTCATCGACTTTGTGATGGACAGAGAAAAATAATGTAATTACAAAGCAATTTTTTTGCCACAGATTGCACTGATTTCCACTGATAAGTTTGTCAATAATTAATCTGTAAATCTGTGGTAATGATTTTGCTCAGCATTATTAACTAAATTATAGTTTAATGAATTACGCTGAGTAAATACAGAATTTTTAACTAGAAGCCATCTCAAAAACAAATAGCATCGAGTTATGAGTGTCATTCCCGCATGTTCCGCTTTTAGGAATCCCGCAAGGCGGAATCTCAAACAGCGGGATTTCTGGCGGGAATCCACTATAATAGACCCCCGATTGGAACATTCGGCCAACGGCCACGTTGTGGGGGGTGACAGAGGTATTTTCGAGATGGCCTCTAGCTGCTCAATAATAAAGAATAATTATCCCGGTGCCTCGGGATTTTTTATTTACGGCATGTCAAATTCGTCCGCAGGTGATTCGGTCGTCGGTCCTTTCTTTTTCCTCTTTGCCCGTCCCCCTTTTCCGTCTTCGATC